>NZ_ANAZ01000027.1:0-125451 GCF_000340985.1 Nocardiopsis valliformis DSM 45023 | reverse complement strand
TAAGTCCACTCTCTTCTACACCTACAAGGGCCGCGCCAACTCCGGTGACGACAACGGGGACGGCGGCGACAACGGAGGGGTCGACGGCGAGGAGTGACTGATCGGGCCCGTTCGCCCGAGGGCGAACGGGCCCTTTCCTCGGCTGGCCCCGATCGGCGTCAGTCGAACATGAAGAGGTTGTCGCAGGACTCCAGCTCGTTTCCGTCGAGGTCCTGGACCACGACATAACTCAGCTTCATGCGGCCGTCCTCACCGTCCAGGTTTCCGGGGTAACCCTTGGTGGCGATTCCCGTGCAGATGGCGTGATAGAAATCTGGCCCGTCCAATTCAATGACCCGGACGATGACCTCGTTCTCGTTTTCGGAGTCAATCCACTCGACCGTGGGAATTTCGTCGTCGAATCCGCCGGGATGGTCGAAGACGAGCTCGCCGTCGACTTCCTTGGTCCAGCTCGAGTAGTAGTCGTCCCTCGCTGCCTCGGCCAGGCTCGGCTCCGGCTCCGCCTGGGGTGTGTCCGACTCCTCCGGGCTGTCGGGGAAGAAGGCGACGATGGCGAAGACGAGCAGGAAGGCGACGCCGATCGCTCCGAGGCAGCCGTAGGCGATCTTGTGGGTGGTGGGGGTGGACATCTGACTCCTGTCGGGAAATTTCCGTTGCGCGCCGTGATTTTACCAGCACCCCGGTCGGGTGTGTCATTCCCCGGTGCGGGCTCTCTTGTTGCTGGCGCGGCTCGCGCTGTTTCTCTTTCTCGGTGATGCGCCGGAGTCCGTTTCTCTGGAATATTCTTTTATTTGGGAAGGGAGTCGCTTATGTCTTCTTCGGCATCTGTGGTGCTTAAGTTGGCACCCGAGCTTTCGGGGGTTGGCGAATTAATCGAAAAGCAACTAAAAAGCAAACTGAAAAAGGCCGGTGTCGCCGGTGGAAACGAGCTCGGGGCCGCCATCGTCAAAGGCACCAGACAGGTTCTGGGCCAGGGCCTGACCGGTCTCGAAGCCGATGTCCAACGCTTCGGAGGACGCGTCAAGGGCAGACTCGAGAGCAGCCTCGGGTCCAGTGGTGAGACCGCCGGCAAGAAGATGGGGGAGGTCGCTGGGAACGCCGCGGGGCGGGCTCTGGAGGCAGGGCTCTCCCGTGCGGCTCCGGAACTGGGCGCGCTCGGTGCCCGACTCGGGCAGAACCTCAGCAAGGAGTTCGGGAAACTCGGTGCCGAGGCGGGGCGGAAGTTCGCGCAGAAGGTCGTCTCCGTTTCGGCCAGCGTCGTCAACCGGGGTTTCACCGCCTCGACCGGAGCCCTTCGGGACTTCGTCACCGGATTCCGCGAAGGCGAGGCTGCGGCAGCTTCGCTCGACAGCCGTATCGGCCGCATGGGCATCGCGATCAGAGGTCACCTGGACGGGGTCGCCGCCCGGGCGAGGTCCGTCGGCGAACAGCTCTACAACGCCATCGGCCAGCCGGTCGTCCGGGCCGGTGAGCAGGTGGGGCGGGCGATGCGCGGCGCCGCAGCCTCGGTCGGCCAGGCGGTCGCGCCCATCACCGAACCGTTCCGCCGGGCGATGACCTCGGTTATCGACACCATCGCCCCCGCTGACAGTGCCCTGCGCAGGTTCGCCTCCGGGGCAGGCCAACGTTTCTCCGCGTTGGGCGTCCGGGTACGCACCTCGCTCGGTGCGGCCTTCACCAAGGTGCGGGAGGGTGCCCGCGCCGCCGCCTCCGCGGTCGGTACCGCTGTAGGCAACGCGCTGAAGACCCTCGGCACCCAGATGAGCAGTGCCCTCTCCCAGATCGGTGTCGGCGACCTAGGCCAGGCTCTGGGGAGCTCCTGGGGGCGCCTGGACGCGGTGGACCGCCTGCGTTCGGCGCTCCAGGGGGTGACCAGTGACGGCAGGGAGACCGAGCGCATCCTGAACTCCGTGCTGGGGGTGGCCGGAGCCACCGCGTTCGACGGGGCCCAGTGGGCCAACGCCGGGCGTGAACTGATCCAGATGGGGGTCTCCGCCGACCGCCTCGCACCCACGATGGCCGCTCTGGGTGAGATCGCGGCCTCGGGAGGCAAGATCACCGAGGACTCCCTCACCAATGCGGTGGGAGCCTTCAAGGACCTGGCTGCCAACGGTGAGATCACCAGCGCCAGCCTGTCCGCTTTCGGGGCCGCCGCCGAACCGATCCAGGAACATCTGCAGAATGCCTTCGACAAGAAGAGCCTCGAAGAACTCTCCCAGGCCATGCGGGAGGGGGAGATCACCACCGACCAGGTCATGGCGAGCATCGTCGAATCCGTGGAAGGCGGGATGGACGGTGTCAGCGGTTCCATGGTCCAAGCCAGGGGCACCTGGGAAGGCACCATGAACCGCATCAAGAACGCCGTCACTGGTGCTCTGGGCGACCTCATCGAACCCCACAAGCCCAAGATCGAGGCGGGCCTCAAGAAGATCGGGGAGGTGTTCGACGAACTCCCCGCCCACATCGACAGGATCATTGCCTTCGTCAAGGAATCGGGGATCGGACAGGCCTTCGCTGGCGCCTTCAACGGGGTTCGGGAGGGTCTTTCCTCGCTCTTCAGCACGCTGGAACAGATCGCCCCCAAGATCCAGGCGTTCTTCTCCTTCATCAAGGAGAACAAGGGGACGATCGGCTTGCTCGCGAGCGCGCTCATCGGGGGTGTCGCCGCGTTCAAGGCCGTCACAGCGGCTACGGCTCTCTTCAACGCGGTCATGAAGATGAACGCGATCGGTCTCGTCGTTGTCGCCCTGGCTGCTCTGGCCGCGGGTCTGGTCTACGCCTACAACAACAGTGAGACGTTCCGGGAGGTCGTGGACGCGGTGTTCTCCTTCGTCAAGGACATCGCTGAGGACGTCATGGGCTTCTTCACCGAGACGCTGCCCGGGATGTGGGAGGCGTTGAAGGAGAAGGCGCAGGAGTTCTGGGACGGTCTGGTCGGTCTGATCGAGATGGCCTGGGAGTGGATCAAGGCGATCATCGCGCACCACCCGTTCGTGATCCTGTTCACCTACTGGGACGAGATCAAGGAGGTCATCGGGCAGGTCTGGGACTGGCTGGTGGAGAAGACCACTCAGGTGTGGGCCTCGATCATCGAGACGATCACCGGGGTGGCGCAGGGGATCGCGGACTTCCTGAGTGGGATCTGGGATTCCATCACCTCGGCGGTGGAGGCCGCCTGGACGTGGGTGACGGACCTGATCTCGGGGGCCTGGGACTCGATCCTGGCTCTGGTGGGTTCGGCCGTCCAGTGGGTGGTGGACCGGGTCACCTCGTTCCGTGACCGGGTGGTGGCGATCTTCACGGCGGTGCGCGATCGGGCCCAGGAGATCTTCACGGCGGTCCGGGAGCGGGTCGTGGCGATCGTGAGCGCTTTGCGTGATCGGGCGGTGGAGGCGTTCTCGGCCATGCGCGACCGGGTGCGGGACCGGATCGAGGGTCTGATGACCACGGTTCGGGAGATCCCGAACAAGGTGAGGGAGGCGTTCTCCAACGCCAAGACCATCCTTCTCCAGGCCGGTAAGAACATCATCACGGGTCTGATCGATGGTGTGAAGAACATGATCGGTTCGTTGAAGGGCGAGTTCTCCAAGGTCACCAACATGATCCCGGACTGGAAGGGCCCGCGCCGGGTGGATCGGCGGCTGTTGACTCCGGCGGGTCGGATGATCATGGACGGTCTGATGGGCGGTATCGACGACAAGCTGCCGAATCTGCGCGGACAGTTGGGGGACGTCACCGGCGAGATCAGCAGCCGCATCGTCCCGCCCTCCCTGGAAGTGCGACGGCACGCCGCGAGCACGGGCGGGCCCGCCGCGGCCCAGCCCACCATCCAGGTCGTCAACCACTACCCCCAGGCCGAGCCGACCTCGGCCACCGTCAACCGTTCCCTCCAGTACGCCGCCGCGATCGGAGTGGTGTGACCATGCCCTTCCCCACCTATTCAGTGGACGGGGTCGCCCTGGACTCCCCGGGGTGGCACCTGGCCCCCGGAACCCAGCTGCGACCCCTGCCCGCGGTCCGGTCCGTCGAGGTCCGGCTGCCCGGCCGGGCCGGGGACGTACCCGTCCTGGGCCTGGACCACGAGGCCACCAGCCTCGGTCTGACCCTCAACGTCACCGACCGCGACAACCAGGGGCGCCGGGGCGGTTTCCCCGGGCTCGAACGCAACCTGGAGGCCCTGGCCGGGCTCTTCGGAACCCGGCACCGCCTCCTGGACCTGCGCTACCACGTCGACGCGCGCACCACCCGCCGTGCGGACGCCGAGGTGATCTCCTCGGCCGAACCCGAGGTCGACGTGGCCTCGGCCCGTGCCCGCCTGACCGTGCTCGTCCGGATCCCGGGCGTGTACTGGCGGGGGACGGACCTGTCCACCTGGCAGGCCCGCCTGCTCACCGACCCGCCCGAAGAGGGGACCGTGGTCAGCTGGCTCTCCGGCTCGACCGCGCCGGTCACCGACGCGCGGGTCGAGATCCGCGGCCGGGCCGACCACCCCGCGGTCGTGGACGTCGCCACCGGCGGCGGCTTCACCTGGGCCGGGTCGCTCAGCCCGAACCAGGGGCTGGCGGTGGACTGCGCGGCCATGCGCGCCCACCGCTTCCCGCTGGACTCCCCCGGGGAGCACGAGGACGTCACCGGCCTGGTCAGCGGGATCGGACCGGGCTCGGCCTCCCGATGGCTCCACCTCACCCCGGCGCCGGTGCGCGCAAACCCGCACCAGCGGCACGTCAGGGTCCGCGCGAGCGCGGTGTCCGCGGGTGAGGCGACCGAGATCCGGATCAGCGCGAGGAGGTCATTCCTGTGAACGGTTTCGATATCCGCCTGGTGGCCCTGGCTCCCAACGGGGAGGAGCTGGGGCCGCTGCCGTATCCGAACAGTGTCGAGGTGGGTCAGCCCTACAACGACCTGCCGTCCCTGCGCGTGGACTACTCCGCCCACGCCCCGGGCGCCTCTCACCTGGAGCGGCCCTGCGAGGTGGCCGTCCAGACCTACGACCCTGGTACCGGGGAGTGGACCGAGGGGCCCGACTCCCGGTTCCTGCGGGTCAAGCGCTCCGGCGACCTGACAGACCCGACCGGTAACCGCTCCTACCAGATGCCCGGTTACGGGTGGCAGCTGCGCAAGCTCCGCCTCTACCCGTCCGCCACCGGCACGGAGACCGAGGAAGGCAAGCGCGCCTTCGCGGGCGCCACGGTCGGCACGGTCCTGCGCACCTGGATCAACGAGGGGCGCTCCCGGGGTGCCCTGCCCGGCCTGGAGGCCGACTTCGACACCCAAGTGGACTCCGCGGGCCGGGAGTGGGACACCGCCCTGACCCTCGACTACGAACTCGGCACCGACCTGCTCTCCGTCCTGGAGGGCATGGCCGAACAGGGGGTGTGCGACTGGCGGTTCGAGGGACGGACGCTGCGGGTGTTCGCCCCCGACACCGTGATGGCCCGCGACCTGGCCTCGGGGCCGGCCCCGGTCGACCTCAGGCTGGGTCGCGACATCACCGAGGCCCCCACTGACGCCAGCCTGGAGGACCTGGTCTCCCACCTGTTCGTGGCGGGGGACGAGGGCTTTCGGCTGGAGGTGGACAACCCCGGGGCGCAGATGCCCTGGGGGCGCTGGGAGGACTACCTCACCCAGGGCGGGGTCAGCGACGAGGGCACGGCACGGCTGCTCGCCGGAGCCGCCCTCCAGCGCGGGGCCCGGGAACGGGTCCAGATCACCCGGGGGCTGATGCCGCGGGTCGCACGCTGGCTGCCCTGGCGGGACTACCGCCCCGGCGACCTGATCCTGGCCCCGGACGGGGAGGGGCACATGGCGTCGCTGCGGTTGCGCCAGATCACCCTGTCCCGCGACCAGGACGGGGCGGTCACCGGAAACCTGGTCCTCAACGACCGCTTTCTGGAGGCCGAGATCCGCCGTGCCAGGCGCACCACCGCCCTGACCGGCGGCAGCGTGGGCAACGGCGGCAGCGGGGCGCAGCCCGCTCCGGAGGGCCCGGACACCCGGCGCCCCGTTGCTCCCCAGGGGTTGGCCGTGCACAGCGACGCCTACCTGGACGCCGACGGCGCGGCCCAGGGGTACGCCGGGCTCACCTGGTCGCCGGTGGACACCGCCACAGACGGCGGTGCCATCGACACGGGCGCCTACCAGGTGTACGGGCGCCGCAACGCCACCGGCGAGGTGTGGCGCCGCCTGGTGTCGGTGGACCACCCCGACACCGCGATCGGCCTCTCACCCCTGCCGGTCGGCCAGGAGTGGGCCTTCAAGGTCCGGGCGGTGTCCTCCCGCAACGGGCTGGCCGGACCGTTCGGACCGCAGGAGGTGGTGACGCTGGCCAGTGACACGGAGGCGCCGCCGGTGCCCTCCGCCCCGCTGCTGTCCACCCGCCTGGGGGTGATCAGTGCCGAGTGGGACGGCGCCGGAGCCGGGGGAGAACCCATGCCCGCCGACTTCCGGCACGCCCGCCTGTGGATGCGCGGCGACCAGGGCTGGGAGCACCGGTTCGACTACCAGGGGCCGCCCCGGGAGCCGTGGACGGTCGAACACGGCACCCTCGCGGTCACGGACGAGGGGCTCGCCCTGAACGGATCGGCCACCCTGGTCCGCGACCTGGGCGGCCTCGACCAGACGCTGGAGCTGGTGGCGCGCCGGGTCGACGAGGACCGGGGCACCCTGTGGCTGGCACCGCGTGCGGGCCAGGCCCCGGAACGGGGGAGCCACTACACCCCCGAGGTCCCGGTCGACCTCTACGAGGTACCCCTGGGGCAGAACGTCGTCGTACGGATCCAGACCCAGGGCACCCGGGTCCGGGCGTGGCTGGACGGGACCCTCGTCCACGACGCCCCGCTCACCTGGGGACAGCGGTTCGGCACCCGGTTCGCCGTCGAGGGCACCGGGGTCGTTCTGCGCGAGGCGCGCGTCCCCGCCACGGACACCTGGGAGCCGATCGCGCTCCTGGAGGGGCCCACCACGATCACCGTGGCCGGACAGCCCTACAACACGCCCCGCTGGTTCCGCCTCACCGCCGTCGACCGCTCGGGCAACGAGTCCGACCCGAGCGCGGAGGAGGTCACCCGGACCGAACCCCTGGTCGACGTCGACCTCCACCCGGGCACCGTCAAGGCCGCCCACATCCAGGCCAACGCGGTGACGGCGGACAAGATCGACGCCGGTGCGGTCGAGGCCGGGCACATCCGGGCCGGGGCAGTCGAGAGCAGGCACATCACCGCCGACGCCGTCAACGGCAAGACGATCACCGGTGCCGTGGTGCGGTCCTCGGCCGGGCCGGGCCCCCGCTGGCAGGCGGACGGCAACGGGATCCGCTTCTGGAACCAGAACAACCAGGTGACCTTCAACGCCAGAACGGCGACGGGCAGCGTCCTGGCCACGGGTCGGTTCCAGACCGCCAGCAGCGGGAACCGGGTGTGGATCGACGGCAACCTCCGGGGCCGTCCGCGGATGGAACTGCACACGGGTGACACCAGCCAGGCGCAGCCGAGCGTCTTCGCCATGGGCCAGCAGTCGGACGGGTTCCCCACAGGTTCCCTGGTGGTGAGCGGCCGTGAGGCGAGGGTCAACAGCACCGGCCGCGCCGACCTGGTCCTGGAGCACGGCGGCGATTTCAAGCTGGTCCAGCACCACGGCGCCAACAGCGGAGTGGGGATGCACAAGGCGGGTCGGACGCTGAGGTTCCGAGGTGCCCTGCCCAGCGGGATGTTCGGCGGCACCAACACCTTCATGGCCCGTGGCTTCAACCCCCAGGGGGAGAGATGGACGGGGTGGCAGTGGTCCTGGGGGACGCCGATCCCCTCGGGCCGGTCCGCCATCCCCTTCGTCCAGCTCCGCTCCGGCAACCCCGAAGGCATGTCCGTCTCCGTCAGCGGGGCGAACTCAACCGGATTCAGGATCGAAAAACGCCCGTCGGGAGCTCAGCACTACTACCTGTGGGCTGTTCTCAAGGAAGGAGGGCACGGCGAATGACGGCTGTGCGCATGTATTACCGGGACGACGACCGGGTGGACGTCGTCGAGGGGGAGCGGATCAGGTCGGTGCCGCTGGAGGCGGTGGCGACACGGCTGGAGCTCCTGGGCTACACCGACCCGGCCGACGGCCTGGCTGCCTGCCTGGCCGAAATGGATCAGGTCGAGGACGACGACTCGCACCCCTACGACCAGGTCTACGAGACCTATCTGCCGTATCTGAGACGGGAACGGGGCTACCGCGACGTCGAGGAGCCCGAATCCGCCGCCGCGCAGGGCGGTCCGGGCCGGACGGGGGCGCTCTCCGCTGGCCCGAGCGCCGACGAGCAGCCCTCCGCCGGGCCCGGAGCCGCATCGGAGGCCGCCCTGGCCGCAGCGCTGGATGAGGCCCGCCGCAGGGCGCGCACGCAGCTGGGTGCCCCCGAACCGGGGGCGGGCCGGTCCGCGGCCGCCACCGTGAGCGGCATCTCGGCGGTGAGCCGATCCGGCACGGCCTCCCCGTCCGCTGAGGAGACCGCGTCCCACCAGGAGGTCCTGGCCCGGCTCCGGAACGAACCCCTGATCGCCGAACTCCGCGCGGAGTTCAGGGACCAGCTCGTTCCACCGATGGAACCCCGGGGGAGCGCTTGACGTCCCCCGCACCCGAGCACAACCCCTTCTCCTCCGTGGTCACCGCGCGCGACGTCTACGACGCGACCCGCGAGACCCAGGCCGACGTACGCAACGCCCTGACCCGGCTGACGGCCCTGGAGCGGGAACACGCCGAGTTCAGACACCGGCTCACCGCCCTGGAGCGCTGGCGCTACGCACTCCCGATCACCGGGATAAGCGCCGCCCTGGCCGCCTTGGGCGCGGTCCTCACCGCCCTGATCGGTTGACGCCCCCGGGTCCCGTCCGCACCGCGGCCGGGACCCGGCCGCCGTCCGACCCGTTTTCTCTTCTCTCCGAAGGAACCGACCTTGCCTGTCCCCCTGTCCAACCTGCCCGACGACTTCCACCGGGTCCGTGTCCGCGGCCGCTGGGCGCTGCTCCGCGGCGAGCACGCCCAGGGCATGGTGACCTTCCGGCCCAGCGTCGAATGGCTCATCTCCCCCGAACACGACCTGATCATCATGGGTGTCGACCTCGTCGAACCCATCAACGGTCAGGGCGAGGTGGACCTCGAACTACCGGCCACCGACGACCCCGGCCTGGTCGGCACCCCCTTCCACTACGACGTGGTGGTGGAGATCCCCGGGCTGGAGCCCTACGAGTTCTCCCTCGTGGTTCCGCACGACGCGGAGGAGGTGGACCTGTCGGCGGTGGTCCCGCCCGGTCCCGAACACCCCGAACCGCCCGAGCCCTACGTCCTCAGCGTGAACGGGGAGACCGGCCACGTGTACGTTCCCGAGGGGCCGCCCGGCGAACGGGGGCACCAGGGTGAGCCGGGGCCGGTGGGCGACCAGGGCCCCGAGGGCGAACGCGGCCCCCGGGGCGAGACCGGGGAACGCGGCCCGGTCGGCCCCGGCCTGTCCGCGCGGGGCGAGCTCGAGAGCACCGACGACCTGCCCGAGGAGGGCGAACGCCTGGGCGACGCCTACCTGGTCGACGGGGTCCTGCACGTCTGGAACGGCGACGCCTGGCAGGACATGGGTCCGCTGCGCGGCGCCGACGGCCGTGACGTCCACCTGCGCCTGTCCCAGAACGCCCTCCAGTGGCGCCACACCGGGCAGGAGTGGGCTGACCTGGTGGAGCTGGCCGACATCACCGGACCGGCCGGCAGCGACGGTACCGACGGCGGGACCGGTCCGCGCGGCCCGCGCGGAGACCGTGGACAGGCCGGGGACTCGGCCTGGACCTGGTCGGCGCCGCACGGGGGCGCCACCCCGCCGCAGGCCGTGCCGCACCGCCACTACAACACCCTGGGGGAGGAGCGCGAGCTGGTCTCCCTGCACGCCGCCGTGGGCACCACCGGCAACGCCGACATCGTGGTGGCCCTGGACCGGAACGGCACGCAGGTCGGTGTCGCCACGATCCCGGGTGGCGGACACACGTCCCCGGTGGTGGGGTTGGAGGAAACGCTGGGAGCCGGGGAGTACCTGGAGGCCCGTGTGGTGCAGGGCGACGCCAGCGCCCGTGCGCTCACGGTGGAAGCGCGGGTGCTCTGATGCCGACCTCGGCCTTCAACACCTGTGGCGGAGCCCCGGGCCACCTGGTCACCGCTGGGGGAGGCAACCCCCACGGGGACACCTGGCAGGCGGTCGAGGGTCATGTGGCCTACGACGAGCGACCGGACCAGCCTTGGCCCGCGATCCGCCTGGGCTCGCCCGTATCCGGTCCCTCCTCGGTCGAGTTGCCGGCGGCGGGGGTGAGCACGGCGTCGGTCTACCTGTGGGTGCCCGCCGGGGGCCGCTGCGAGCTCTCCCTGCGGCGTGCGAGCGGTGCGGCCCCGGTCATCGAGTGGGACACCGGCGCTCTGCGGCTCGGCGGACAGGAGTTGCCGGAGGCGGAGGGAGCCCAGGCCCGGAACCGTCTGGTTCGGGCCCAGATCAGGGTGCGCTCCGGGGGGACGGACTACCGGCTCAACCACCGCAACCCCGAACTGACCGCCCCCGACCTGGAGGTCGAGGGCCCGGCCACGGGCACGGGCGAGGGGGTGGCGGTCGCCGTGCCCGCGGGGCACACGGCGTGGATGATCCAGCTCAGGGCGGGCTCCGGGCCCTGGTTGGGGAGCGCGATCCTGCGGCACGGTTCGGAGTTCGCCCGTGAGGTGACCCTGCTCCAGGAGGACCTCATCGCCGCCGGGTACGAGCTGCCGCAGTTCGGTGCCGACGGTGGCTACGGCAATGAGACGGTCGACGCCGTCATGGCCTTTCAGGAAGACCACGGCCTGTTGATAGACGGTTCCGTCGGGCAGGAGAGCCGTGGCGTGCTGAACGCGCTTGTCAACGCGGACCGGTACACGACCGCGGACGGGCACACGGGGTGGGGGATCCCGTTGGGCTGACAGGGACGGGTGTGCGCGGAAGAACTTCCGCGCACACCCGTTTTCGGCGCGCGAATTGTGTCATCGGGCTCAGTCGAGGACAAGGGGGGCGCTGGTTTACTCCGTCGGATGGCCGGATCCGGCCACCTTGACCCGTGGGGAAGAAGTCCCAGGTGCGACGGGGTTTCATCTTTCAAACTTATCGAACGTGAGTTCGAAGAAGCCTCTGTTTTCCCCTGGCCTCTTGCGATCTACTCGTGTTCGATGATCATCTGTGGACGTTTGGTGTGAGAGTCGTGGAACGAGGTACGAATTCTGATGGCTGTGGGCCGGGGCGTGACTGACGAGGGCCGGGTGGTCTTCCAGGCCTGTGCTCCTGAGGAGCTGCCGGGGGCGGTGGCCACTGTGGCCGGGGTTGCCGGGCTGGTCGTTCTCGTTCGTGAGGGCGCGCCCGTGGGCGAGGTGATGGCCGACGCCCGACTCCTGTTGGGCGAGGAGCGGCTGGTCGCCCTTCGCGGGTGGCTCGACGGGTTCAGGGCGGGGGCGGTCAAGCGGGGCGAGTGCTCGAAGTCATAGAACGCAAACTTTGGCAAAGTTGTAGTCATTGGGGTCGATCGGTGGTTCTTCGATCTTCCCTAGCCATCGGAATTTGGTTGATGTTTTCCGGCCTTTTTCGGGGGTCCCCAATGGGGCAATTTTGCCAAACTATGCATCAATTGGGCCAAGTTTCGCTTATGGTTGGGGTATGTCGAAGGAAACCCCACTCACCGATCTTCACTACGACCTTCTCGACCGTGCCATGGACGAGCGGCGGCTGGCCCTGGGTATGCGATGGCGCGACCTCGCTGACAGGACGGGCCTTTCCGGGCAGGCGCTGCGCGACATCAGGCGAGGGCGCAGCGTGCCCCGGGACCTCACCGCTCGCAACCTGGAAGACGCCCTCGGCTGGGATCGCGGCTCCATCCAGCGTGTGCTCCAGGGTGACGAGCCCGAGGTGGTGGCCGCATCGCCCCCTTCGGGAGCGGCGGACGGGCTCACCTGGTGGGCCGACGGGGACGCGACGTGTTACGAACTCACGCGGACCATCGGCGGCAACCCCTTCTCCGCGCGTCTGGTGGTGCGGGACGGCCGGTCCCGGGAACAGGTGGAGAAAGAGCTGCGCAAGGTGGTGGAACTGGCACGGATCCAGCTGGAGAACTGACCCCCGTGACTCGGTGCCAGTGGGGTCCATCCTGCTTGGTGCTCGGATTCGGCCACCGGGACTCAGTTCCGGATCGTCCCAGGTGTGCCGGGGCCCGAGTGGTGATTCAGGTGGAAAACTGAACGGTTCGCCGATGGTTGTGGGCTTGTCCCTTGCGGATTGTCTCTGCCCGATGGTCATCTATGAGCATTTGGTCAAGCGAATGAAGAACGGGGGACGGGTCCTGATGGCCGTGGGTCAGGGTGTCACTGATGAGGCACGGGTGGTTTTCCGTGCCTGTACTCCGGAGGAGCTTCCGGGGGTCGTGGCCACCTTGTCGAGCACCTCCGAGACGGTGGTCCTGGTGCGTGAGGGTGTTCCGGCACCCCTGGTTCTGGCCGACGCCGAACTGCTGCTCGGCGCGGAGGCCGTCGCGGCGCTCCGGGGATGGCTGTCGTCCGCGCCCTCTGGGCATGACGGCGCTCAGGCGGCCGGGGAGTCCAGGTAGGCGTTCAGGACGTCGCCCAGCGAGTACAGCGGCCGGTTGGCCGACCCGCGCTGCTTCACGGTGATCCTGCCCCGGCGGGCGTAACCGCGTACGGCCGCGGCGCTCACGTCGTGACCGAGCACGCGCAGGGAGCGGGCGCCCTCGGCGGCGGTGACGAGCCGGTCCCCGGCGGCGCGCAGCAGGCGTTCACGGCCTTCGGCGACCGTGATCTCGGTCCCGCAGTCACGGCAGCGGGTGCGGTCGGCCCCGGCGCGGGCGTAGCAGGGTGTGCCGCAGCCCTCGCACACACCGGCCAGGACGCGTTCCGTGGGCAGGTCCACGGAACGCTCCGCCTGGGCCACGGCGGAGACGATCTCGTCGACGCATTCCGCGCCGATGTCGGAGCGGCGCAGCCACTCCACGAAGCGGCTCAGCCACCGGGCCATGGGGGCGAGATCGTCCTGGGGGAGTCGGCCGCCGATCTCCTCGTGCAGGAGTCGGCACCAGGTGGAGAGCGTGTTGCGCAGGACCGAGGCAGCCTCGGACGCCCGGGGATCATAGGCCAGCGGGGTCTCGGTTGAGCGGCGCCCCAGGTTTCCCGGTCCGGTGCGGTGCTGTCGGGCCAGCGTCAGGTCCAGGTCGACGGCCAGGCCGTCCTCGTCACCGACCTTGAGCAGGGCCAGGCGCAACCCGTTGGCGCAGCCGGCGCACACACGGGCGTCGTCAGCGATCGGGTTGGCGCAGGAGGGGACGTCACAGGGGATGAGCACGGGTCTCCGTTCACAGGCGAGCAGGCAAGCAAGAGCAAGTTAGCCAAACTTTGCAAAAGTTGCAAGGGTGATCGGAGTGTGAGGGCTGTGCTGATTCTCTTTGTGGTTAGGATTTTTCGCGCGTTTTGGCTGCTCTCCCTGGCTCTAGGGTCAGGCAAGTTGTGCAAACTTGGCGCCAGTTTTGTGGTGCGTGTCTCGCCGACGGCGCGGGCGTGTGACCTGTGATTCACGCGTGGCGCACGTGCGCTGGTGCGGCCGAGCGGCCGCATGTGGTCACCGGTACGGTTTCGGGCTCCCGGGGGCAACCGGGCCGGGTGTGTCGGCGTCTTGGGGGTGTCAGTGGAAGCACGGATCGGGGCTCTGCCGGGTCCCGGTGCCACCCGTTGCTCCGCACACCCCCATCAGCAAGGAAAACCGCATGTCCGATTCCCCCACCCCCTCCGGTTTCGCGGGCAGGCCCGTCTCCGCCCCCGGGGCCGGTCGGCCCGAGCCCTCCGCCGCGCCGCTCACGTATCTGGTCTGGGCGGTGGTGATCATCGGCGTGATCACCACTGTCACCGCGCTCGTCGCCTACAACGACATGAACAGGAGCTTCCTGCGTTTGGACGCGGAGATTCAGATCCAGGAGGCGCAGCTACGGGCCATCTTCGGTTGGTGGGTGCTGTTCACCGCGGCCTACGCCAGTCTCGGGGTCCGTCTCGTCCGGCTGGGCGCCACCACCCGTCCGGGGGAGCCGCGTGCTCTCTACTGGACGCTGGTCGCCGTGGCTGGTTTCCACGTGGTGGTCTCCGGATGGCTGCTCAACGGCGTCTGGGGCAACTGGATGGATGTGGTGTCCTTCCTGCTACCCGCCCTGATCCTCGGTGTCCTGGCCTCGGTCGGAACCCGGGCAGCGCTGCTCGGGTCGGCGGACCGGAGCTGATCCCGGTCGGAGGCCGGTAGACGAAGGGCGCCGCGCGTAGGGTTCCACGCGCGGCGCCCGGAGACTGCCGGGGGTGGTCAGCCCTTGAGGTCGACCGTCGCGCTCTCGCCGTCCCCGAACAGGCTGTCGCCGAGCTCGATGTGGTCGAACTCGGCGTCGGCCGGGATGTCGAAGACCACGGTGAAGTCACCGCTCTGGCCGGGGTTGAGCTCGCCCATCATGGGGCCGTCGTCCATGGCGATGGTCGCTTCGGTGTCGTGGCCGAACTGACGGCCCTCGGTGTCGTACAGCTTCTGGCCGTTGTTCTCGAAGTAGGTCGGCTCGTTGCCGATGTTCTCCGCGGTGATGGACACGGCGACGTACTGGCCGTCCGCGGTGTAGTCGTCCAGAACACTGCTGGCCTCGGCGATGCCGCCCTCCACACCGGTGACGGTGAAGGCCAGGTCGCCGAGCTCGATGCGCTCGTTGAGGCCGGCCATGTCACTGGCGGCCTCGTCCGCGTCACCCGAGTCGTCCGCGGTGTCGGCCGAGGCCGCGCCGTCGTCGGAGCGGCCGCTGTCACCGTCCGAGCCCAGCGCCATGATCCCGACGGCGACGAGGATGACCAGGATCAGTCCGCTGCACCCGAGGCACCCGAAGAGGGCGATGGGGGACTTCTTCTTCGGGGGCTGGGGCTGAGGCCCGGGGTACGGGGGATGAGTCATGGTGACCTTTTCCTTCTCGACTGGCTTGTCCTGCGCGGGAGCGGGGACCGGCGTCGCGAGCGGGGCGCGACCCAACGGGCCTCTGGGGCCCGGGCGGCCGGTGTTCCACGGGGGAACACTGCTCATATTGACGCTTCCAGAGAAGGATCGGATCCGTTCCTTTCAAGAAACTTTCGGAGTCCCTGAAAGTGACCTCGGCTTTCTCGCGGACGCAATGATCATGAAAAGGGTTGCCTGGTTGTCCAAAGCGTGACCTTGGTCGGCAAGCCCCAGGTGGCAGGGTTTTTGGCTTGTTGGTTTGTCTGTTGGCCGCTTGTGGACACGTAATTTTTCACTCCTTGGGACCCAGTTCCAGTGCGTGGTTGAGCGGTGTCGGATCGTCATTTTCACACTGGGCTTGCCGACTTGAGCTCCGGAATCGCATTTCAGAATGCGGACGCCGGGTGCGGGAAACACGAAGGGCGCCGTGCGACCGACTCCGTCGCACGGCGCCCCGACGGAGCGCGGATCCGGTCAGACGGTGGGCTCGCCCTCCCGGTCAGCGGCCTCCCGCTCAGCTGCATCGCTCTCGATCGCCCGCATCCGGCGGTCCGGCAGGAACCGGCCCAGCACCCAGTGCACGGTGAACGCGGCGACCAGGCCGATGACCCAGCCGTAGGAGGCCAGCGGACCGGCCACGGACAGCGCCGCGCCGGTACCGAAGGCGACCAGGGCGCGCCAGTTCCAGCCGCCCGAGTACCAGTACTCGCCTTCCCGGCTGAACAGGGCGGGCAGGTTGATCCGGGTGCGGCGCAGCAGCCAGTAGTCGGCCAGCAGGATGCCCGCCACGGCGCCGAGGATGCCGCCGACGGTCCCCAGCCACACGAAGATGTAGGTGTTCTCGTCCTCCAGGAGCTTCCACGGGAAGATCATGACCCCGAGGAAGGAGGTGATGAGCGCGCCGGTGCGGAAGCTGATCCACTTCGGCTTGAGGTTGGCCAGGTCGTAGGCGGGACCGACCAGGTTGGCCGCCACGTTGGTGGACACCGTCGCCAGCAGCACCACGAAGATCGCGAACAGCAGACCGATGCCGGACTCCATCTCGTTCACCACGTAGATCGGGTTCCAGATCGGCTCCTCGTAGACCGCCGCGGTACCCGCGGTCACCATCACCGCGATCAGGGAGAACAGCGTCATGGTCGTGGGCAGACCCAGGGACTGGCCCAGCACCTGCGCCCGCTGGGTGCCGGCGAAGCGGGTGAAGTCGCTGATGTTGAGGGTCAGCGTCGCCCAGTAGCCGATCACGCCCATCAGGGACGGGAAGAACAGCGCCCAGAAGGCCGGGCCCCAGTCCAGGGGCTGGTCGGATGCGAGCATCGGGCCGAAGCCGCCCGCCTCCACCGCCATCCACACCAGCAGGGCGATACCGCCGATGAGCATCAGCGGAGCGGCCCACACCTGGACCTTGCGCACACCCTCCATGCCCCACAGGATGATCGCCACCTGGATCAGCCAGAACAGGGCGAAGGACAGCCACAGCGTCCACGGGTTCCCGCCGACCTGCCCGGCGTTGATCCACCCGTCCCCGAACAGACGGCCGACCAGGATATACACGCCCTGGCCGCCGATCCACGTCTGGATGCCGAACCACCCGCAGGCGACCGCGCCGCGCAGCAGGGCGGGCAGGTTGGCGCCGCGCAGGCCGAAGGACGACCGCGCGAACACCGGGAACGGGATGCCGTACTTGGCGCCCGCGTGGCCGGTCAGCACCATCGGCACCAGCACGATGAGGTTTCCCAGAACGACCGCGAGCATGGCCTGGCGCCAGTCCAGCCCGGCCGCGATCAGGCCGCTGGCCAGCGTCCACGCGGGGATGCTGACCGACATGCTCACCCACAGGGCGGAGAAGCTGCCGGTGCCCCAGGTCCGCTTGGACATGGGCACGGGCTGGAGGTCGTCGTTGACGAACGGGCTCTCGGGCAGTGTGGTGCCCTCGGGCATCGACACCCGGCCGTCGGGGTGGACGACCTGCGAAGTCGATGCGGGTACGGATGCGGGCGGCTCGGGTCTGGACGGCTCGGGTTCGGACGGCACTGTGGGCAAGGGACACCTGTTTCGGTGGTGCTGACAGGGAGGGGCGTGCGCGGGCGCGGCACCGGGCCCGCGCGGCGAAACCTGAAGGCGAGACTTGTGGAGAAACCCGAAAAGTCTGGAACGGCTTCAGGCCATCGAATATCTTCGCACGTCATCCGGGGTGCACGGACTCCATGCGGTACAGGCCGCGCGGTCGGCCCCGATCGGGGGTCGGGACCGGCCGCGCGGACTCCGCTTCGACGCGGTGATTCTGGTGACTCAGGTGACGCGGTGGACCGACTTAGGTCGGGCTCGCCCCCGACACCGCCGGGATGACGTCACGGCCGTAGGCGCCGATCACCCCGTCGACATCGTCGTGCATCGCGTAGACCGCGAACTGGTCCACCCCCGCCGCGCGCAGCCTCGCCAACTTCGCCACGTGCTGTTCGGCCGTTCCGATCAGGCAGAATCGGTCCACGATGGCGTCGGGCACGAAGTCGGTGTCCGGGTTGTCGACCCGGCCGTGGTGGCTGTAGTCGTAGCCCTGGCGGGCCTTGACGTAGTCCGTGAGCTCCTGCGGAACCATGTCCGAGTGCTCGCCGTACCGGGACACGAGGTCGGCGACGTGGTTGCCCACCATCCCGCCGAACCAGCGGCACTGCTCCCGGCCGTGCGCCAGACCGGCGTCGGTGCCGTCGGTGACGTAGGCGGGGGCCGCCACGCACACCTTCACCTCGTCGGGGTCGCGTCCGGCGTCCGCCGCGGCCGCCCGCACCGCCCGGACCATCCACTCGGTCAGGTACGGGTCGGCGAGCTGGAGGATGAAGCCGTCCGCCTGACGGCCGACCAGGTCCAGCGCCTTGGGCCCGTAGGCGCCCATCCACACCGGAAGGGAGCCGTCACGCACCCACGGGATGTGCATGCTCGCGCCGTCCACGTCCGCCTCGCGGCCCTCCGCCAGGTTCTTGATCGCGGTCATCGCCTTGGACAGCCGGGCCAGGGTGGCGGGTTTGCGGCCCGCGACCCGCATCGCGGAATCACCGCGGCCGATCCCGCAGACCGTCCGGTTCCCGTACATGTCGTTCAGGGTGGCGAACAGAGATGCTGTCACCTCCCACGTGCGGGTGCCCGGGTTGGTCACCATGGGCCCGACCATCAGGTTCTCGGTCCGGTCCAGGATGCGGCTGTAGATGACGAACGGCTCCTGCCACAGCACCACCGAGTCGAAGGTCCACCCGTGGGTGAACCCCTCCCGCTCGGCGCGCACCATCCGCTCCACCAGCAGGTCGGCGGGCGGGTCCGTCTGGAGGACGAGTCCGAAGTCCATGTGCGCTCTCCTCAGACCAGGTACTGGCAGGTGGACCTGGGCACGTACCGGCCGTCACCGGCGCTGCCCAGGTAGGAACCGCGGTCCACGATCACGCGGCCGCGTGAGAGTACGGTGCGGGCCTGGCCCGTCACCTGTTTGCCCTCGTAGGCGGAGTAGTCCACGTTCATGTGGTGCGTCTGGGCGGAGATGATCTGCTCCGCGTTCGGGTCGTAGATCACCAGGTCGGCGTCGGCGCCCGGGGCCACGGTGCCCTTCTTCGGGTACATCCCGAACATGCGCGCCGGGGTGGCGCAGGCCAGTTCGATCCACCGCCTGCGGCTGATGTGCCCCTCCACCACGGCCTGGTGCAGCAGGTCCATCCGGTTCTCCACGCCCGGCATGCCGTTGGGGATCTTCGAGAAGTCTCCCGCGCCCATGTCCTTCTGGCCCACGAAGCAGAACGGGCAGTGGTCGGTGGAGACCACGGACAGGTCGTTGGTGCGCAGCGCCTTCCACAGCTGCGCCTGGTGCTCCTTGGGGCGCAGCGGTGTGGAACACACGTACTTGGCGCCCTCGAAGTCCGGCTCAGCGAGGTTGTCCGTGGACAGGAACAGGTACTGCGGACAGGTCTCGCCGAACACGTTGAGGCCCTTGTCCCGCGCCCGGGCCAGCTCCTCCACCGCCTCGGTCGCGGACACGTGCACCACGTACAGCGGAGCGCCCGCGACCCGGGCGAGCTGGATGGCGCGGTGGGTGGCCTCGGACTCCAGCAGGGCCTTGCGGACCTCGCCGTGGTAGCGCGGGTCCGTCTTGCCCTCGGCCAGGGCCTGCTCGACCAGGACGTCGATGGCGATGCCGTTCTCGGCGTGCATCATGGTGAGCGCGCCGTTGGCGGCGCCGCGCTGCATGGCCCGCAGGATCTGGCCGTCATCGCTGTAGAACACGCCCGGGTAGGCCATGAACAGCTTGAACGAGGTGATGCCCTCGTCCACGAGCACGTCCATCTCCTTGAGGGAGGACTCGTTGACGTCGGACAGGATGGCGTGGAAGGCGTAGTCGATCGCGCAGTTGCTGTCGGCCTTGGCCATCCACGCGTCCACCCCGGAGCGCACGGACTCGCCGGGCCGCTGGATGGCGAAGTCGACGATGGTGGTGGTACCGCCCCAGGCCGCGGCCCGGGTGCCGGTCTCGAAGGTGTCTGCGGAGTAGGTGCCGCCGAACGGCATCTCCATGTGGGTGTGGCCGTCCACCCCGCCCGGGATGACGTAGTGGCCGGTGGCGTCGATGGTCTCGGCGCCGCTGTCCGCCCAGGTCCGGGCCGGTTCGCTGCCGCGCAGGGCGAGGGCGGCGACCTTGCCGTCCTCGACGAGGACCTCGGCCTCCAGCTCCTCGGCCGCGGTGACGACCAGCCCGCCGCTGATCAGGGTTCGGGTCATGGCCTTACCCCTCCACCAGCGGGCCGTAGGCGTCCGGCCTGCGGTCCCGGTAGAACGCCCACTGCTGGCGGACCTCGTCGATCAGGTCGAAGTCCAGGTCGCGTACGACCAGCTCGGCCTCGGTGTCGGAGGCGACGTCGCCGACGAACTGGCCGCGCGGGTCCACGAAGTAGCTGGTGCCGTAGAAGTCGTTGTCGCCGTACTCCTCGGTGCCGACCCGGTTGATCGCCGCGATGTAGTAGGCGTTGGCCACCGCGGAGGCGGGCTGCTCCAGCTTCCACAGGTAGGCGGACAGGCCGCGGTGGGTGGCGGACGGGTTGTAGACCAGCTGGGCCCCGGCCAGGCCGAGCGCGCGCCAGCCCTCGGGGAAGTGCCGGTCGTAGCAGATGTAGACGCCGATCCGGCCGACCGCGGTGTCGAACACCGGCCAGCCGAGGTTGCCGGGGCGGAAGTAAAACTTCTCCCAGAAGCCCTTGACCTGCGGGATGTGGTGCTTGCGGTACTTGCCGAGGTAGCTGCCGTCGGCGTCGATCACGGCGGCGGTGTTGTAGTAGAAGCCGGGCTTGTCGATCTCGAAGACCGGCAGCACCATCACCATGTTCAGCTCCCGGGCCAGGGCCTGGAAGCGGGTGACGGTGGGACCGTCGGGGACGGCCTCGGCCCAGCGGTAATGCTCGGGCTCCTGCACCTGACAGAAATAGGGGGCGTTGAAGACTTCCTGGAATCCGATGACCTGTGCGCCCTGCGCGGCGGCGTCCCGCGCGTACTTCTCGTGGGCAGCCATCATGGATTCGGAGTCTCCGGTCCACTCGGTCTGTACGAGTGCGGCCCGGACGGTGTGCGGCATGGTTCCCTCGCTCCTCTTTGAGCGCCGCCCGGTTCAGGGGCGGCAAAGAACGCTTGGTGCATCCGCGTATGGCCTGTTCGCACCGGTGCGGACGGGGTTGTCGCCTGACCTGGGCCACCGTGTGCGAGCGGGTTGGCGCGCTGTAGAGGTCGCACCCTAGGTAAGAGAAGAATGGCGGGTCAATGTCCGACATCCCTACGGTGCCGATACGAATGAGTTACCCACATTCGCATTTGTGACTCCTGAGGATCAATGTCCTTTGTAGGGCGATATGGATTTGGTGGAACCGACAGGTTTCAGCGCCCTCAGGGGGCAGATTTCGTGTCTCAGCACACATGACGGAGGGCCACCGGACGGCTGCCCCGCGGCCCTCGGGGAGCAGGCAGGCTGTGCGGCGGCTGCATGCCGTCCTTCCCCGGGGATACGGGAGCACCGGTGGGATGCGCCGGCCGCCGCCGGAGGTTCGCAGGTCAGCCGGTGACGTCCACGTAGACCTCGTTGCCGCCCAGGAACTCGGCGCTCAGACCCATGTGGGAGATCTCCGAGGGGTCCCGCACGTCGAAGACGATGGTCACCACCTGGGGCTCGCCCGGGGAGATCTCCACGCCCAGGGGGACGCCGTCCTCGTGGTCCCGGGTGGCGTTGTAGTCCTCGGGGATCTGGCGGCCGGAGTAGGTGTACAGGTGCTGTTCGTCGCGCCAGAACTCGACGTCCTGGCTCCCGGCCGGTTCCACCTCGACGTGCATGACGACGTACTCGTTCCTGGGGGAGTGGTACTCGACCGAGGTGACGCCGGTCTCCACTTCCACGATGGTGAAGAGCATGCCCGCATGCTCGACCTGCTCGTCCAGCCCCGGCATGTCCGGGTTCGAACGCTCCTCGTTGCCGAGCCCGCTGCTGGTCCCGCCATCGGTCTCGCTGTCGGAAGTGGAACCGGGCCCGGAGCTGTCGTCGTCGTTGTCGGCGACGACGAAGAGGAGTACCCCGACCAGGAGGATGCCGACCATGAAGAGCCCGCCACAGCCCAGGCTGATCCACACCCAGGCGGAGGTTCTCCTGGCCGTCGGGTGAGGGGGATAGCCGACGTACGGACCACCCGGCGGCGGAGGCCCCGTCGGAGGCCGGCCACCGGTCGGCGGCATGCCGTACGGCGGCCTCTGATAGGGCCCGGGCCCGTTCGGCGGCGGCTGGTTCATCGGTTCCTTCTACTGTGGTGGCATGGCACGACTTCTCATCGTTCACCACACGGTCTCGCCCGCCACGCAGGAACTGCTGGACGCGGTGTCGGACGGTGCTCGTACCGACGATATCGAAGGCGTCCAGGTCCGCACGGAAGCGGCGCTCTCCGCCACCGCCGCGGATCTTTTGGCAGCCGACGCGGTGGTACTCGGCACCCCGGCCAACATCGGCTACATGTCCGGCGCCCTGAAGCACTTCTTCGACACGGTGTACTACCCCGCCCAGACCAGTGCCCAGGGGCTGCCGTACACGCTGTACGTGCACGGCGACAACGACACCTCGGGCGCGGTGCGCTCGGTGGAGGCGATCGCCAAGGGGATGGGCTGGAACCGGCACCGGCCCCCGGTCACCGTCACGGGCCGCCCCGGAGCTGAGGCTCGGGAGTCCTGCTGGGAACTGGGCGCGGTCACCGCCCTGGCAGCTCTGGAGCGCGCGCAGGAGAGCGCCTGACATCGGTGCGGGCGGGCTCCCTCAGGGGAGGTTCTCACCGACGGGAACCGCCCAGCGCAGGTTGAGGGTGCGCTGGCAGTTCCGGCACTTCTGGTTGACGCCGCCGTTCCAGCTTCCGCAGTAGTTGCAGTACACGGGAAACCTTTCGTGTCGTGTCTGCCCTTGAGGTTAAAGGGGAAACAAGCGCTTCACGTGGTGTTTTGCCGTGTACATGGTCCGAGTGCGGGTCCGGGCCGGTGGAGTGTGACGACCGGACCGGCCGTCACGCTCCGTGGAGGGGAAAATTCCATGCACATACCATTCTCTGACCACTTATGGGAGAGTGGGGACAGCCTCGCTGTAGGAGGATTGGTCGGCGATCTCCCGTTTTCTTCGCCTTTTCGGTCCTGTAGTCAGCGGAGTGAACTGGACACCCGGCATTCCGGTTGTACATAAGAGGAGTTCTGGTGAGTCCCCACCCCCCGTCACCCGCTCAACTGACCTACGTGACCGAGGAATCGGTTGCCCCGCCCCGGCCCATTCGTGTTCTCGTGGTGGACGACCACGCGCTGTTTCGGCGCGGACTGGTCTCGGTCCTCAACGACGAGGACGACATCGACGTGGTCGACGAGGCCGGGGACGGTGACGAGGCGGTGGTGCTGGCCACCGAGCTGCGGCCCGACGTGGTGCTGATGGACGTGATGATGCCGAACTCCACCGGTATCGAGGCCTGCCCCCGCATCCGCGCGGCGGTGCCCGAGGTCAAGTTCGTCATGCTGACGATGAGCGAGGACGAGGCCGACCTGTTCGAGGCGCTCAAGGCGGGTGCCACCGGTTACCTGCTCAAGGAGATCGCCGTCACCGACATCGCCCGTGCGGTCCGGGCGATCGCCGAGGGGCAGTCCTTCATCAACCCGGCGATGGCGATCAAGCTCATCGGTGAGTTCGCGGAACTGGCCAAACAGGAGAAGACTCCGAAGGCCGCCCCCGCCATCCCCGAGCTGACCCCCCGGGAGACCGAGGT
This sequence comes from Nocardiopsis valliformis DSM 45023, assembly GCF_000340985.1. Classification (NCBI taxonomy): domain Bacteria; kingdom Bacillati; phylum Actinomycetota; class Actinomycetes; order Streptosporangiales; family Nocardiopsidaceae; genus Nocardiopsis; species Nocardiopsis valliformis. The sequence goes on along the minus strand of NZ_ANAZ01000027.1, from coordinate 102,117 downwards.
GCTCAAGCTGCTGGCGCGGTCCCTGAACAACCGGGAGATCGGCGAACGCCTGTTCATCACCGAGAACACCGTGAAGAACCACGTCCGCAACATCCTGGAGAAGCTCCAGGTCCACTCGCGCACCGAGGCCGCCATCTACGCGGTCCGGGCCGAGTACATCACCTGATCCGGCGGGCTCCGAATCCCTGAACCCCGTGAACGCCGAGCGGGCCCGCCGCCCCGAACCCCTTGGTTCGCGGTGACGGGCCCGCCCGGCGTCCGACCAGGTTCCCGGTCGTCCCCGGCCCAGAGGCCTTCGCGTGAGGCTAGAGCTTGGCCCAGGCCTCGGTGAGGACCTTGCGCAGGATCCGCTCGATCTCGTCGAAGTGCTCGGGACCGCAGGTCAGTGGCGGTGACAGCTGGATCACCGGCTCGCCGCGGTCGTCGGCGCGGCAGATCAGCCCCGCCTCGAACAGGGCCGAGGAGATGAAGCCCTTGAGGAGGGTCTTCGACTCCTCGGCGGAGAAGCTCTCCTTGGTCTCCTTGTCGCGGACCAGCTCGATGCCGTAGAAGAAGCCGTCGCCGCGCACGTCGCCGACGATCGGCAGGTCGAGCAGCTTCTCCAGGGTCGCCCGGAAGACGGGGCCGTTGGTGCGGACGTTGTCCAGCAGGCCCTCGCTCTCGAACAGGTCGAGGTTGGCCAGCGCCGCGGCGGCCGCTACGGGGTGCCCGGCGAAGGTGATGCCGTGCAGGAACGCCTCGCCCTCCCGCTGGAACGGCTCCATGAGCCTGTCGCGCGCGATCACCCCGCCCAGCGGCACGTAACCACTGGTGGCGCCCTTGGCGAAGGTGATCATGTCCGGCAGGTAGTCGTACTTGGTCGCCCCGAAGTACTCGCCGAGCCGCCCGAAGGCGCAGATGACCTCGTCCGAGACCATCAGGACGCCGTAGCGGTCGCAGATCTCGCGGACGCGCTGGAGGTAGCCGGGCGGCGGCGGGAAGCAACCGCCGGAGTTCTGCACCGGCTCGACGTACACGGCCGCGATGGTCGCGGGGTCGTTCTGGAGGATGGCCTCCTCGATCTGGTTCGCGGCCCAGCGGCCGAAGGCCTCGACGTCGTCGCCGTGCACGGGCGCTCGGTAGTGGTTGGTGTTGGGCACCTGGATGGTGCTGGGCACCAGCGGTTCGAAGGGGCTCTTGATGGCCTGGAGGCCGGTGATGGACAGCGCGCCCATGCTGGTCCCGTGGTAGGCGATGTTGCGGCTGATCACCTTGTGCCGGGTGGGTTCGCCGACCGCCTTGAAGTACTGGCGGGCCAGCTTCCAGGCCGACTCCACCGCCTCGGAACCGCTGCCGGTGAAGAACACCCGGTTCAGGTCGCCCGGCGCCAGGTCGGCCAGTCGGTCGGCGAGCTCCACGGCGCGCGGGTGGGCGTACGTCCAGATCGGGAAGTAGGCCAGTTCGCGGGCTTGTTCGGCGATGGCGTCGGCGATCTCGGCGCGCCCGTGGCCCACCTGGGAGACGAACAAACCAGACAAACCGTCCAAATAGCGGTTTCCGTGGTCATCGTAGACGTATTCGCCCTCGCCGCGGGCGATCACCGGGACCTCGGCGTCGTTGTAGGCGGCCATTTCCGTGAAGTGCATCCACAGGTGGTCCTTGGCGGCCCGTTGCAGGTCTTCCGAGTTCAGACGCGGTTCCACTTCGACTCTCCGAGTTCTCTGGGCGGTGCGGGAGGCAGGCGTGGGACCGGGGACGGTCGCCACGTACCCTACGCGCCCCACTCAATAGAAATAGTCGCATCTGCATAGCTTCTGTCAAGTATCCGTCGAGTAACCCAAACTTCACAACGGAATCCCTTGAAGTCTTCGGAAAGGGGTGGCAGTGTGACCACACACACAGACAGCCGTGCGCGCTCCTGGCGCGCCGACTCAAGGGGAGCCGGCCGTGACCCAAGGGCCCGAAACCGAACACCTGCGCAACTTCGTGAACGGCGAGTACGCCGACACCGCGCAGGGCCGCCGGAGCGAACTGATCGACCCCGCCACCGGGCAGGTCTTCGCCACCGCCCCGGTCTCCGACGCCCAGGACGTCGACGCCGCCTTTCAGGCCGCCCGTAAGGCCTTTGAGGAGGGTTGGCGCGACTGGACTCCGGCCGAACGGCAGATCGCGCTGAACAGGTTCGCCGACGCCGTCGAGGCCCGCGCCGACGAACTGGTCGCCGCCGAGGTTCGCAACTGCGGCAAGCCGGTCGGCCTCACCCGGTCCGAGGAGATCGGCCAGGTCCTGGACGCCCTGCGCTTCTTCGCCGGGGCCACCCGGAACCTGGAGGGCCGCGCCGCCGGGGAGTACCTGCGCGACCACACCTCCTGGATCCGCCGCGAACCCCTCGGCGTGGTCGGCCAGATCACCCCTTGGAACTACCCGATGGCCATGGCCGCCTGGAAGATCGGCCCCGCCCTGGCCGCCGGGAACACCATCGTCCTCAAGCCCTCGGACACCACCCCGGTCTCCACGCTCCTGCTCGCCGAGATCGCCGCCGAGTTCCTCCCGCCCGGCGTGTTCAACGTCGTCTGCGGCGACCGCGACACCGGCCGCGCCCTCGTCGACCACCCGATCCCCGCCCTGATCTCCCTCACCGGCTCCACCCGGGCCGGGTTCGAGGTCGCCCAGGCCGGATCCCGCGACCTCAAGCGCCTGCACCTCGAACTCGGCGGCAAGGCGCCCGTGATCGTCTTCGACGACGCCGACGTCGAGAAGGCCGCCGCCGGGATCGCCGAGGCCGGGTACTTCAACGCGGGCCAGGACTGCACCGCCGCCACCCGCATCCTCGCCGCCCCCGGCATCCACGACGACCTCGCCGCCGCCCTGGCCGAACAGGCCCGCGGCACCGTCACCGCCGGACCGGACAACCCCGACGCCGCCTACGGCCCGGTCAACAACGCCAACCAGCTGGCCCGCGTCACCGGCTTCCTGGAGCGCACCCCCGACCACGCCGAAATCCTCACCGGCGGCGCGCGGGTCGGCGACCAGGGTTACTTCTACGCGCCCACGGTCGTCTCCGGGCTGCGCCAGGGCGACGAACTGGTCACCGACGAGATCTTCGGCCCGGTCCTGACCGTCCAGCGCTTCACCGACGAGGACACCGCCGTGGCCTGGGCCAACGCGGTGGAGTACGGCCTGGCCTCCAGTGTGTGGACCAAGGACCACGCCCGCGCCCTGCGGGTCTCGCGCCGTCTGGACTTCGGCTGCGTATGGATCAACACCCACATCCCCATCACGGCCGAGATGCCGCACGGCGGATTCAAGCACTCCGGCTACGGCAAGGACCTGTCGACGTACTCCTTCGAGGAGTACACCCGGGTCAAACACGTCATGAGCTACTTCGGCGACTGACCCCGCACCGTCGCTCCGCACCGGGGCTCCCACCAGAACCGACAGGAACACCCCCATGGTCACCACCGCAGACAGCAGTACGGAGGAGCCCGCCGTGACGGTTCAGCACTCCTCGGCCTCCGCGGCCGCATCCTCCCCGCCCGGCCACGAACCGGCGATCAGCCTGGAGCGCGTCGTCAAGGCCTACCGCTCCGGTTCGGAGACCGTGCGGGCGGTCGGCGGCGTCGACCTGGAGATCGCCCGCGGCGAGTTCTTCTCGCTGCTGGGCCCCTCCGGCTGCGGCAAGACCACCACCATGCGGATGATCGCTGGGTTCGAGGAGCCCACCGAGGGGGTCGTGCGCCTGTCCGGCCGGGACGTCACCGGGGTCCCGGCCAACCACCGCGACGTCAACATGGTCTTCCAGAGCTACGCCCTCTTCCCGCACATGACCGTCGCCGCCAACGTCGCCTTCGGCCTGGAGCGCAAGCGGGTCCCGAAGAAGGAGATCCGCCGCCGGGTCGGCGAGATGCTCGAACTCGTCGAACTGGGCCACCGCGCCAAGCACCGCCCGGCCCAGCTCTCCGGCGGCCAGCAGCAGCGGGTCGCCCTGGCCCGCGCCCTGGTCAACGAGCCCGGCGCCCTCCTGCTCGACGAACCCCTCGGCGCCCTGGACCTCAAACTCCGCCAGTCCATGCAGGTCGAGCTCAAGCGCATCCAGCGCGAGGTCGGCATCACCTTCGTCTACGTCACCCACGACCAGGGCGAGGCCCTGACCATGTCGGACCGGGTCGCGGTGATGAACAACGGCCTGGTGGAGCAGCTGGGCGCGCCCGCCGAGATCTACGAGCGCCCGGCCACCCGTTTCGTCGCCGACTTCATCGGCACCAGCAACCTGCTCAGCGGCACCGTCGGTTCCGCCGACGCCGACGGGCACCACCGGGTCGACCTGGGCGAAGGGCTGACCGCCCTGGTCGCCGAACTCCCCAAGGGGATCTCGGCCGGCTCCCAAACCCACCTGACCATCCGCCCGGAGAAGGTGCGGATCGGTACCGAACGGCCCGAGGGCGACCTCAGCATCCTGCCCGGCACCGTCACCGAGACCGTCTACCTGGGCTCGGCCACGCACTACCAGGTTTCCCTGGCCAACGGGTCCGAGGTGACCGTGTACCAGCAGAACTCCTCGGACTCCGCCCTGGTCGCCGGGCGCGGCGACGCCGTCTGGCTTTCGTGGGCTCCGCGGCACTCGTACGCGCTGCCCGTCTGAGCCCGTCCCGCGCCCGGCCACCGCCCCTTGGCCCTTCCGACCCCGACGTCCCTGACCTCAACGCTCTCCTATCCGCCCCGGCTACCGGCAGACTTCCAGATCCGAAGTAGGGAACGACGACCATGAAGCACCCCTCCCGCGCTCAGCTGAACCCCGCTCTCCTGCGCGGACTCACCCGGGCCCGGCGCACCGGCGCCTTCGCGCTGCCCGGCCTGACCCGTCGCCGCACCCTCCAGGCCGGTGGCGCCGCCGCCGCTGCGCTCGCCCTGTCCGCCTGCGGCGTCGGCGGCCAGCAGCGCGATACCGCGGACGACGCCGACTACTGGGCGGACAAGGAGGAGACGGGCTCCCTGCGCTGGGCCAACTGGCCGCTGTACATGGACCCGGACCGCACCCAGATCGAGCAGTTCACCGAGGCCACCGGGGTCGACGTGGCCTACCGCGAGGACGTCCAGGAGGCGGCGTCGTTCTTCGGTCAGATCCAGCCCAAGCTCGCCAACGGGGACGACATCGGCTACGACCTGATCACCCTTCCCAACGGCTTCGAGTTCAGCAAGCTGGTCGAGCTCGGCTACCTGGTCCCGCTGGACCACACCCAGCTGCCCAACTTCGCCAACTACGCGGGCGAGATCTACAAGAACAGCGCCTACGACCCCGGCAACCGCTACAGCGTCCCCTACACCTCGGGCGTCACCGGCATCGCCTACAACCCGGACTACATCGATCGGGAGATCACCAGCATCGCCGACCTGTGGGACCCCGAGTTCGAGGGCAAGGTCGGCATGTTCGCCGACCCGCAGGAGATCGCCAACTTCGGTCTGCTGCTCAACGGCGTCAACCCGGCCGACTCCACCAAGGAGGACTGGGAGGCCGCCGCCGAGAAGCTCAAGGAGCAGCGCGACTCCGGCGTGGTGCGCGCCTACTACGACCAGGACTTCATCCAGCCGCTCACCAACGGCGACCTGTGGATCACCATGGCCTGGTCCGGTGACATCTACCAGCAGAACGCCGAAGAGGGCACCAACCTCAAGTTCGTCATCCCCGAGGAGGGAGCCACCCTCTGGACGGACAACCTGCTGATCCCCTTCACCTCGAAGGCCCCGGTCGACGCCCTCAAGCTCATGGACTTCCTCTACGAGCCCGAGATCGCCACCGGGTTGACCGAGTACATCAGCTACATCCCGCCGGTCCCGCACGTCCAGGAGGTCATGGCCGAGTGGGCCGAGGCCGAGGACGGCACCGAGCGCGGCGAAGCCCTCGCGGAGATGGTGGAGAGCCCCCTGGTCTTCCCGTCGGACGGCGACTACCAGAACCTCCACAACTACGTGGCGCTGGAGACCGACCAACAGGACGAGTTCTCCTCGATCTTCCAGGCGATCACGCAGAGCTGATCCGTCCGAGCCGACCCCCGAGCCGATCCCGAGCTGATCCCATGAGAAACCGCAAGGCGACGCCCTACGTCCTGGTCCTCCCGGCGTGGATCTGGCTGGCGCTGTTCTTCGTGGTCCCCATCGGCGGGATGCTGTCGCTGTCTCTGACCACGGGCAACGTGGTCAGCGGCTTCCAGCAGACCTTCGAGGTGGGTAACTACGTCACCGCCGTCAGCACCTACTGGGAGCAGATCCTGCGCTCCCTGTTCTACGGCGCCTGCGCCACGCTGGTCTGCATCGTCGTGGGCTACCCCATGGCGTACTGGATCGCGTTCAAGGCCGGACCGCACAAGTCCACCTACCTGCTGCTGATCCTGCTGCCGTTCTTCGTGTCGTTCGTGCTGCGGACCATTTCCTGGCGGTTCCTGCTGGCCGACAACGGCGTCGTCCTGGGGCCGCTGAAGTCGATCGGGCTCGTCCCGGCCGACCTCCAACTGCTCAACTCCGCCCCGGCGGTGATCCTGGGCCTGGCCTACAACTTCCTGCCGTTCATGGTGCTGCCGATCTACGCGGTCCTCGAACGTATGGACTCCCGCCTGGTGGAGGCCGCGCACGACCTCTACGCGGGCCGGTTCCAGGCGTTCGTCCGGGTGATCCTGCCCGTCTCCCTGCCTGGGGTGTTCGCCGGCGTGCTGATGACCTTCATCCCCACCAGCGCCGACTACGTCAACGCCTCGGTGCTGGGCGGCGCCCACAACACGATGATCGGCAACATCATCCAGAGCCAGTACCTGGTCAACAACAACTACCCGATCGCCGCGTCGATCACCTTCGTCCTCATGGGGCTGCTGCTGGTGGGCATCTTCAGCTACGCGCGGGCCCTGGGCACGGAACGGGTCATGGAGGTGCACACCTGATGAGTGTTCATCTGGACACGGCGGCTCCCTCCGCGCCCCCGCCCCCTCCGGCCCATGTCGGCGGGAGCGGGCGTTCTCCCAGGCCCCGCCGCCGGATCGACTGGGGTCGCTACTACACCTGGCTGGTCCTGGCCTGGTTGTTCACGCCCATCCTGTTCATGGTGGCGTTCAGCTTCAACGACCCGGCGGGCAAGCACAACATCACCTGGCAGGGCTTCACCCTCAAGTGGTACGCGAACGCCTTCGCGCACCCCACGCTCAACGAGGCGATGTTCAACTCCGTGAGCATCGCCCTGCTGACCATGGTGATCGCGGGCGCGATCGGCAGCCTGCTCGGGCTGGCGCTGGGCCGGTTCTCGTTCCGCGGCAAGCAGCTCACCAACCTGGTGATGTTCTCCGCCATCAGCGCCCCCGAGGTAGTCCTGGGCGCGGCGCTGCTGTCCACGTTCCTGATGATGAACGTGACCACCGGCTACTGGACCACCGTGGTCGCGCACGTGATGTTCTGCGTGTCCTTCGTGGCTATCACCGTGCGGGCGCGGGTGATCACCCTGGACCCGGCGCTGGAGGAGGCCGCCCGGGACCTGGGCGCTGGTTCGTTCACCACGTTCCGGCTGGTCACCCTGCCGATGCTGTTCCCCGCGATCATGGCGGGCGGGCTGCTGGCCTTCGCCCTGTCCATCGACGACTACATCATCACGACCTTCGTCAGCGGCGAGGTCACCACGTTCCCGCTCTGGGTGTGGGGATCCACGCGCGTCGGTATTCCGCCGCAGGTCAACGTCATGGGCACACTGCTGTTCGGGGTCGGCCTGATCATGGCGGTGGTCAACATCGTGATGGCCCACCGCCGCAGGTGAACTCCGGCGGGGTTTTCGGACTCCGATGAGGGAAGCACCGAAGCACCGGCCGCCGAACCCCGGCGGCCGGTTCATCGACGAGAAACGAGTGAGAGCCATGGCCGACACCACGCGCGCCGAGGCGGCACGGGCACTGGAGGGAGCACGACCGCAGGTCTTCTGGCTGGACCCGGACGTCCCCGGACACGACGTACCCGAACCCGCTCCCGCGCTGGTCGGTGACGTGCACGCCGACCTGGTCGTCGTCGGGGCCGGGTTCAGCGGGCTGTGGACGGCACTGATCGCCAAGGAGCGCGACCCCGACCGGAACGTGGTCCTGGTGGAGGCCCGCACCACCGGCTGGGCGGCCTCGGGGCGTAACGGCGGCTTCTGCGCGGCCAGCCTCACCCACGGCTACGAGAACGGGGCCGAGCGCTGGCCCGAGGAGATCGCCGAACTCGAACGCCAGGGCATGGCCAACCTCGACGCCATCGAGGAGACCGTGCGCAAGTACGGCATCGATTGCGAGTTCGAGCGCACCGGCGAGACCCTGGTGGCCACCGAACCCTGGCAGGCCGAATGGTTCGAGAAGGCGGCCGCGGAAGGGCAGGCCAAGGGCGAGAGGGTTCAGGCCTGGAACGCCGAGGAGGTGCGCCAGCAGATCAACTCGCCCACCTACGTGGCCGGTTTCCACGAGTCCGACGGCGTCGCCATGCTCCACCCGGCCAAGCTGGCCTGGGGCCTGCGCGCGGTCTGTGAGCGGCTGGGCGTGCGGATCTTCGAGAACAGCCCGGTGCGTGACATCCGCTCGGTCCCCCTAGGCCTGCGCCTGGAGACCCGCGGGGGAGCCCTGCACGCACCCAAGGTCGCCTGGGGCGGCGGCGCCTTCCCCGGCCCGCTGCGACGGCTCAAGCACTACCTGGCCCCGGTCTACGACTACGCGCTGATGACCGAGCCGCTCACCAACGAGCAGATGGCCGCCATCGGCTGGGAGGGGCGCCAGGGAGTTTCGGACTCGGCCAACTTCTTCCACTACTACCGGCTCACCGCGGACAACCGCATCCTGTGGGGCGGCTACGACATCGTGCACCACTACGGCGGCAAGGTGCGGCCCGAGTACGACCAGCGGCCGGAGACCTTCCAGAAGCTGGCCGAGCACTTCCTGGAGACCTTCCCGCAGCTGCGCGGCATCCGCTTCGGCCACACCTGGGGCGGGGTCATCGACACGTGCAGCCGCTTCTCGGTGTTCTTCGGTGATGCTTACGGCGGCCGCCTGGCCTACGCCGCCGGATACACCGGCCTCGGCGTGGGAGCGACCCGCTTCGGTGCCCAGGTCATGCTGGACAAGCTCGACGGCCTGGACACCGAACGCACCCGGCTCCGCATGGTCAAGGAGAAGCCGCTGCCGTTCCCGCCGGAGCCGGTCCGGTCCCTGGGCATCGAACTCACCCTGAGGGCGACTGCCGCCGCCGACCGCAACGGCGGTCGCCGCAACCTCTGGCTGCGCGGCCTGGACGCAGCGGGCATGGGCTTCGACAGCTGAACCAGTCAGTCAGGCACACCCGACCGGAAACCATCCGTTTCCGGCAAGGATCGGTAAGCCTGTGCCAAGGGTTGTCATGTGGGGCGATGCGGACGGCGTGGCGTGCGTTCCCACCACCCGCCGAGGGTGAGTATGGGCAACGGGCCGCGGGGGAGTTTTCGCAGGTGACCTAGCTCCTCCCGCGGGCCGACCCTCCTTACCGAACCCACCGCGTGGCCGCCCACTGGCCCAAGATTCCAGGCCGCGCGGTGTTTGCCCCGAACGGCGCCCGTGCCCCGGCACGGGCGCCCTTCGCGCTCACTCGCCAGATTTCACGCTGATCCCGGTAGCCCCGCGTACGCGCCAGGGTTGAGGGATGGTGTTCTTCGGTGCCTTCTTTTTCTTAGCGGGAGAGCAGTAGGTTGGGGTGGATGGTTGCTGGAGGGTGGGCTTTTTGAGTGATTTGTCTTCGGTGTCCAAGTGCCAACAACTTGCAGATTTTGGCCTCTTGACGCTCTAAATCCGCAGGTCACCGAGTCTGCTCCCCGCGCACGCGGGGATGGTCCCATCACCTACGAGGCCGAAGGGCTCATCAGTGTCTGCTCCCCGCGCACGCGGGGATGGTCCCGTCGATGGTCATGCCATGAACTCCTCGTCGTGCTGCTCCCTGCGCACGCGGGGATGGTCCCGCCGCGTGCCCGACGTACCAGGTCACCGCCGGCTGCTCCCCGCGCACGCGGGGATGGTCCCCAGCAGGCTCTGCAGGGAATGGGTGCCCCCGACTGCTCCCCGCGCACGCAGGGACAGCCCCGGTTTTACGAGCTGATGGAGCTTTTCGGATCGGCCCCTGCTAAGTTCTTTTTGACCATTTCGATGGGGTTTGAGGAAGCCGGTGTGACTCCGGCGCGGTACCGCCACTGTGAACAGCGCCCAGCAGGCGCTGTGAGCCAGATACTCGCCCCACTCGTACCTTTCGAACACGGGGCGGCATACCCCCAGAAAGGCCCGGCGGAGCCGTGCATTCCTTTTCTGTCCTCTCTTCCGAACCCAGGCCGACCGGCCCTCTGATGACGGCGTCCGTCCTGGCCACCGCCGCCGTCCTTCTCACCGGCTGTACGGCCGGGGGAGGCTCCGAGACGGCCGCGGAGGACGGCACCACCACCGTCGAGAACTGCGGGATCGACGTCACTGTCGAAGGACCGCCCGAGCGGGTGTACGCCGCCTACCAGCCCGCGATCGAGATCGCCCACGCACTCGGTATCGCCGACCGTCTGGTGGAGACCGCGTTCCTCGACTCCCAGGTGCTGCCGGAGTACGTCGAGGCGCAGGAGGCGGCGGAGTACGTCGAGAGCCTGCCCAGCCGCGAGGCTCTGCTGACCGAGGAACCGGACTTCGTCCTCTCCGGCTTCAACGGTGTCTTCGTCAGTGACGGGGCGGGCGACGCGAGCTTCGGCACCCGCGGCAGCCTCGCGGAACTCGGGGTCCAGTCGTGGATCCTCAGCCCGCTGTGCCCCAGCGCGGACGGGCTCTCCGACGAGGCGATCGACCCGGCGACGGTCCGGGTCGAGACCATCCACGACGACCTGCGCGCCCTCGGCGACCTCTTCGACGCCCAGGAGCGCGCCGAGGAGGTCATCGCCGACCAGAACGACCGGATCGAGGCCGTGGCGGAGGCCGTCGCTGACGCCGACCGGCCGACGGTCGCCTTCGTCACCCTGCGGGAGGACGGCACGGTCTCCGTCGCCGGAGGCATCGACTTCGGAACCCAGGTCATCGAGCACGCCGGGGGTGAGAACGCCTTCGGCGACCTGACCGAGACACGCAACGTCCAGATCGACCTCGAGGAGCTGATCCGGCGCGACCCGGACGTCATCCTCACCAGCACCTGCTGCGACGCCTCTTACACTCGCGAGGACGCCGCGGACGACGTCGCCGCCATCGCCGAGCACCCGGCCCTGTCCGGGGTGACCGCCGTGGAGCAGGACCAGGTGCACCCGTTCCTGTTCGCGGACCGCAGCGCCGGGGTCCGGGCCGCCCACGCCATCGAGGTGCTCGCCTCGCTGCTCCACCCCGACAGCGTCAGCTCCGACCAGGCCGGCTCCGTCTCCGAGTGAGGCCGCGATGACGACGGTCACGCCCGCAGGAGAACGAACCGCGGGGGGTGCGGGCCGCTCCGGCCCGACGCCCTCCGCCCGCTCCGGTGTGCTCAAAGGCGGTTGGAGCCGCGGCCTGGGCCTTGTCGTGGCCACGGCGGCGCTGGTGGCCGCCGTGTTCGGCTCCGTGCTGATCGGCAACTACTCGGCCACCCTCGCCGACGTGGTCGCCGCCCTCAGCGGCACCCCTGAGAGCGACGTGGAGCGGATCATCCTGCACATCCGCGTCCCGCGCACCGTCACCGGACTGCTCGCCGGGATCGCGCTCGGTGTCGCCGGAACGGTCATGCAGGGTCTGACTCGCAACCCGCTGGCCGAACCCGGGCTGCTCGGCATCAACTCCGGCGCCGCCCTGGCGGTGGTGCTGGCGATGGCCGGTTTCGGGATCACCGCCACCGCCGGCTACCTGTGGTTCGCCTTCGCCGGGGCCGCCGTCGCCGCGGTCCTCGTCTACACCCTCGGCTCGCTCGGCCTCGGCGGTGCCACCCCGGTGAAGCTGGCCCTGGCCGGTGCCGCCTTCACCGCGCTGTTCGGGGCGGTCACGTCGATGATCACCCTCCAGGACTCCTCCACGATGGACGACTACCGGTACTGGGTGGTCGGGTCGCTCACCCGGTCCGACGGCACGGACCTGAGCGTCGTGGCACCGTTCCTCCTCGTCGGGGTCGTCCTCGCCGTGGCGCTGACCCGGACGCTCAACGCCCTGGCGCTGGGGGACGACCTGGCACGCAGCCTCGGTACCCGTCTGTGGACCAACCGTGCCGTCGCGGCCCTGGCCGTCGTCCTGCTCGCCGGGGGCGCCACCGCCATCGCGGGCCCGATCGGGTTCGTCGGCCTGGTCGTGCCGCACGTCGCCCGGATGATCACCGGCCCGGACTACCGCTGGGTGATGGCGTGGACGGTGGTGCTCTCACCGACACTCCTGCTGATCGCCGACACGCTCGGCCGGATCCTGCTCCAACCCCAGCAGCTCCAGGTCGGGATCATCACCGCCATCGCCGGGGCACCGTTCTTCCTCTACCTGGTCCGCAACCGAAGGGTGATCGGCGTATGACCGGCCTGCTCCGCCGCGGCCCGACCCGTGACACCCTCCTGCTGTCCCCGGGCCGGGGAGCGGTGGCCTTCCGGATCAGCCGTTCCTCGGCGCTGCTCACCGCCGCGGCCGGTACCGCCGCCCTGGCGGTGGCCACCGTTTCCCTCACCCTAGGGGTGTTCCCGATCGGGGTCGGCGACGTCATCACCGTCCTCGGCGGCGGGGGGACCCTCATCGAACGGGACATCGTCCTGAACGACCGCCTGCCCCGGGCGCTCACCGGACTCGGTGTCGGTGCGGCGTTCGCCCTCTCCGGCGCCCTCCTGCAACGGATCGCCGCCAACCCGCTGGTGAGCCCCGACGTCATCGGGATCAACTCCGGTGCCGCCATGGGGGCGTTGGTCGTACTCCTCATCCTGGGCGGCAGCGGCCTGCAACTGGTCCTGGGTGCGCTGTCCGGGGCCCTGCTCGCGGCGGTGCTGATCCTGCTCATCGCCTACAAGCGCGGACTGCACGGGTTCCGGCTGGTCCTGGTGGGGATCGGTGTTGCCGCGATGCTCTCCTCGGCCACCTCCTACCTGCTCACCCGGGCCGACATCAACCGTGCTATGAGCGCCGCGGCCTGGCTGACCGGCAGCCTCGCCAACCGCGGCGGCCTGCACGTGGCGATCATCGTGACCGCCCTGGCGGTGACGGTCCCGGTCCTGATCGTCGGATCACGGCACCTGCGGTTGCTTGAGCTCGGCGACGACCTCACCCGAACCCTCACCGGTGCGGGCCAGGGCCGCAAGGTGGTGCTGCTGTTGGTGGCGGTGGTCCTCGCCGCACTGGCGACCGCGGCGGCCGGTCCGATCGGCTTCGTCGCGCTGGTGGCGCCGCAGATCACCCGCCGGATCCTCGCCGAGCGACAGGTCGGTCTCGCACCGTCCGCCGCCGTCGGCGCCCTGCTGGTGGTCAGCGCCGACCTGGCTGGTCGGCTGCTCTTCGCGCCGACGGAGATGCCGGTCGGTGTCCTGACCGCCGTTTTCGGAGCCCCTGTCCTGCTCTACCTACTGGCCCGCGCACACCGGATTGGAGCCGCCGGATGACCGATGCCGCCGCGTCCACCCAGAACCCCGACCTCAACCCCGCGCCCGGTCCCGGCCCGGATCCGGGCCACCCGATCTCGATCGCCGCCGAGGGGCTGAGCCTCGGCTACGCCTCCTCGGTGGTCGTCGACCGGGTCACCACCGAGCTCCCGGCCGGCCGGATCACCGCCATCGTCGGGCCCAACGGCTGCGGCAAGTCCACGCTGCTGCGCGGTCTGGCTCGGCTGCTGGGACCCCAGCGGGGCCGGGTGCTCCTGGACGGCGACGAGCTCGCCTCGATGTCCGCGCGCACCCTCTCCCGCCGCCTCGGCCTGCTGCCGCAGCAACCGATCGCACCCGACGGGATCACCGTCGCGGACCTGGTCGGCCGCGGCCGCCACCCGCACCAGCGCTGGTTCCGGCAGTGGGGCGCCGCAGACGAGGAGGCGGTGGCCGCCGCGATGGCGGCGACGGGCGTCGACCAGTTCGCCGAGACCCCGATCGACCAGCTCTCCGGCGGCCAGCGCCAGCGGGTGTGGATCGCCCTGGCCCTGGCCCAGGAGCCCGAGGTCATGCTGCTCGACGAACCGACGACCTACCTCGACCTCGCGCACCAGCTCGACGTCCTCAACCTGCTTGCCGCACTCAACCGCCGCCTCGGGCGCACCATCGTGCTGGTGCTGCACGACCTCAACATGGCCAGCCGCTTCGCCCACCACCTGGTGGCGATGCGGGACGGGGGCCTGGTCACCCAGGGAACCCCCGCCGAGGTCGTCACACCGCGCACGGTCCGCGAGGTCTTCGGGGTGGCGGCCACCGTCATCACCGACCCGGTGGCCGGCACACCCCTGATCCTGCCGCACCTGTCCGCCGACGCAGAGGAGGCCCGATGACCGCCCGGGTCCTGGTGGGGATGTCGATCCGTGAGGCCAATGCCGCCGATGAACTGGGGGCCGCGGCGAAGGCCGCCGACGCCCGGCTGGCGTTTCTCCAGGTCGCCGACCCCGCCCTGTCGACGGTGCTGACCGAGCTGGCCGACGCCGGCGCCGGGCGGATCGAACTGGTCGGCGTCGCTCTGGGGCGCCTCGCCCCCGGACACTCCTGGCTGCGCCGGGTCGCCGGACACTGGTGGCGTGAACGCGGGACCGGCGCGCCCGAGGTCGTGGTGGCCGCCCGCCTGGTCGGCCCGGACGTCGCCGTCCCCGGTGCCGTCGCCTCCGCTCTGGAGACGGTCCGCCCGATCTCGGGTACCGAGGCGCCGGTCACCTCGACCGCGTGGGAGGAGGTCCCGGGGTACCGGCGCCATCTGCTGGTCTGCCGCGGGCCGCGGTGCAGCGCCCGCGGCGCCGAGGAGACCTGGGGCGCCCTCGCCGCGGGCCTGTCACAGCGGGACCTGGGTGACGACGACGTCCTGATGACCGCCACCGGCTGTATGTTCCCCTGCAACCAGGCCCCTGTGGTCGCGGTCCAGCCCGACGACGTCTGGTACGGCGGCATCGGCCCCGGCCACGCCGATGAGATCATCGACAGCCACCTGGTGGCAGGCGAACCCGTGGAGGGCACCCGGATCCGGTGACCGGAACCGCCCCGCGGCTCACCCCCGCTGACCTGGGGGTGAGACCGGCGCACGCGGGGAGGGGCCGTCGCACGGCGACATGCTGTTCACGCGCCACGGGCCCGAGTGAGGCTTTCACCAGGGCCCGCGTTTTCGGTCAGAACGGTTTGTCATCACCTTCGGGACTGTGTGTGGGGGTGGACCACAGGGGGTTGTCGGGATGGTGCAGCCACACGGTCTGGGTGTGGTGGTGGAGGTCGACGGTCAGGCCGAAGTCCGACACTGCTGGCTCCTCCCAGACCTGCCACCTCTGCCAAGCTTGGTCGGCCTCGTCGGCCAGGTGCCGTCCTCCGGCCTGTTCGACGCGGCCGTCGGCGTGCACGCGGGCCCAGGAGGGGCAGGTGGTGGAGGCGATCCACACGTGCGGCTCGGTGGCGCCGGGTTCCATCCGGAAGCCGAATGACCAGTCGGGCATGAGCAGGGAGAGCAGTAGGGCGGCCTCTGCGTCGAGCCATCGCTGGCGGGGGTCGTCGGGTGCTGCTCGGGTGGACTCGGGTGCGGCGCCCGGCGCGGGGGCGGGTTGTGCGGGCCTGCGTTGGCCGCGTGCCCACATGAAACTCAGTGCTCCCTCGAAGCGGCCCTGGACCCGGCCGGGGCCCGGGGGGCAAGGACGGCGAGCACCCCGGCGGGCAGCCCCGGGGAGGGCGCCCACGGGGTGATGATGCGCCCCTGCTCGGGTAGCTGGCGTATCCACGTGGCCGGGATCTGGGACACGGCGCAGGTGGAGATCACCCCGTCGAAGGAAGGCGCGCCTCGGGGTGGAAACCGGCTGAGTGCAATGCGGCTTGGGCGGACTGGGCCAGGGTCTGGTCGATCTCCACCGTGGTGACCTGGTCCGACCCTCCTTACCCGAACCCACCGCGTGGCCGCCCACTGGCCCAAGGTTCCAGGCCGCGCGGTGTTTGCCCCGAACGGCGCCCGTGCCCCGGCACGGGCGCCCTTCGCGCTCCCTCGCCAGGTCTGGGGAATGGTGTTCTTCGGCGCCTTCTTTTCCCTGACTGGAGAGCAGTAGGTTGGTGTGGATGGTTGCTGGAGGGTGGGCTTTTTGAGTGATTTGTCTTCGGTGTCCAAGTGCCAACAACTTGCAGATTTGGGCCCCTTGGTGCTCTAAACCTGCAGGTCACCGAGACTGCTCCCCGCGCACGCGGGGATGGACCCGTCGCCGTGGTGGTGGAACTCGGCACCCGCGGCTGCTCCCCGCGCACGTGGGGATGGACCCGGCAAAAGTCGCAAAGGTGATGATCCTTCCCCCTGCTCCCCGCGCACGCGGGGATGGACCCAGGTACGCCCACACGAGGTTGATGGCGTCCTGCTGCTCCCCGCGCACGCGGGGATGGACCCCTGGAGCGCATCTGCGCGTGTCCGGCCAGGGGCTGCTCCCCGCGCACGCGGGGATGGACCAGGGACTCCAGTGTGGAGAGGGTCTCCTCCCGGCTGCTCCCCGCGCACGCGGGGATGGACCCACGCGGTCGGCGGTGTCCCAAAGGGCCCGCGGCTGCTCCCCGCGCACGCGGGGATGGACCCACAGCGGCTGCGACGTCCCAGGACGCAGCCGCCTGCTCCCCGCGCACGCGGGGATGGACCCAGGTCCCGACGCCGCCGGTCGGCGGAGGTCAGCTGCTCCCCGCGCACGCGGGGATGGACCCGCTCGGAGACGTTCCGGGACGTGGTCACCAGCCTGCTCCCCGCGCACGCGGGGATGGACCCCCACCGACCCGTGGGCGGACGCGCCCGACCACCTGCTCCCCGCGCACGCGGGGATGGACCCCACACAACAAGAGACCCGTCCCCAAGGGGTTACTGCTCCCCGCGCACGCGGGGATGGACCCGGAGTCGGCGGCCCCCGAACAACTCCACGCCCCTGCTCCCCGCGCACGCGGGGATGGACCCAGTCTCACCAGAGTCCAGACGGAAAACGAGCACTGCTCCCCGCGCACGCGGGGATGGACCCGTGTCCACGACGGTGCGCATGTCGGCGCGGGACTGCTCCCCGCGCACGCGGGGATGGACCCGGTGTCCTCCAAGGCGGCGGCACGGTCGACGTCTGCTCCCCGCGCACGCGGGGATGGACCCCGCACCTGACCGACCGGGACCTTCCCGGCGTCCTGCTCCCCGCGCACGCGGGGATGGACCCAGTTCCGAGGTGATGCGGAGGAGAGCCAGCTCCTGCTCCCCGCGCACGCGGGGATGGACCCACGAGTCTACGCATGGAACTCCGGCAACGGCTCTGCTCCCCGCGCACGCGGGGATGGACCCGTGTCCACGACGGTGCGCATGTCGGCGCGGGACTGCTCCCCGCGCACGCGGGGATGGACCCGCCAAGGGTTCCGTACGTACCGGAGCCACCGACTGCTCCCCGCGCACGCGGGGATGGACCCTCGGGTGAAACGCCCCGGGCGGGGCGGGCGGGCTGCTCCCCGCGCACGCGGGGATGAACCCGTTCATCGCAGGAAATGCGGAGAGAAGTCCGTCTGCTCCCCGCGCACGCGGGGATGGACCCCGCGGTGCGCTCGGGCAGCCAGTACAGCGCCACTGCTCCCCGCGCACGCGGGGATGGACCCGGCTGCACCTACGTCCCCTAACGCTGAGAGGCCTGCTCCCCGCGCACGCGGGGATGGACCCGTCATGCGGCGCACGCGCTCAGCGGGCTCGGGCTGCTCCCCGCGCACGCGGGGATAGACCCAGCTCGGGATCGACCAGGCGCTCGACCCGGGTGCTGCTCCCCGCGCATGCGGGGATAGGCCCGGCGTAATGTACGCCAGGCCCCCCTTCTTGACCGCTGTGCTGTGGCTGTGGTGGTCAGTGCGGCGGGAGCCCGGACTGGAAGACGGCCTGGCCGAGGACTTGGGCGGTGCCCTGGGCCAAGAGCAAGGTCGTGCTGATGGCCACAGCGGGCCAGCCCCACCAAGAGCGCGGCGCCCGGTGACGACCCCGGGCAGGCGTCGCGGGGGCGTCGGTCAAGGCCGCGAAAGCCTCTTCCAGCTGCTGGGCTTCGCGCTCGGCCTGTTCGCGGCGCTGCCGGTCGACCTCGAACCAGTGCGGAGTCGGGCCGTGCCGGAGCATGTGGGCCACCCGGGGGTTGCCTTCCATCTGCCGCAGCAGCCGCGCCTGGCGCTCGGAGTGGGTTTCCGGTGTGCTGAAGTACGGGCCCAAGCGGCGGTGTTCCTGGGGCTCGGGCGGAGTAACCAGCTGGCGGTTGCTGCCGGGGCGGGAGAAGCGGTGGCCCCGGGGTGCGGCCAGGCGCTGGCGCACCCCGGAGCTCACCTGCTGCGAGCCGGTCACCGGTGGGCCTCGGGGAGGGTGAACTCGGCCCAGGTCACGGTGCCCAACCCTTCACAGAAGGGGAAGTCCAGCACTGAGCGGGTGCCCCAGCGGTCGGCCAGGTGGCTGATGAGCAGCAGACCCCGGCCGCGCTCCACCTCGGCCCATTCCTCCACCGAGTGGTCCGGGGTCTGCGGGGCCTGGAACTCGGCGCGGTCGGTGCGCTGGCCGTCGTCGACGATCGCGACCTGAATCGTGCGGGTGGTGGGCATGTGCAGGGTGCGGATCACCCGGCCCTCGACGTCTTCTCCCGAAAGGCTGTGGGCGCACGCGTTGGCGAACATCTCGCTGGCGCACAGCACCATGTTCTCGACCGTCTCGGCGGGGAGCCCGGACAACCGGTGCAGGTCGGCGGCCAGGTCCGCGCGCACCCAGCGGGTCTGGGCCAGCTCGCCCGGGTAGAGACGGGAGGGCCATCGGCGTCCGGTGAACGGGGCTGTGGGGGTGTGGAACGGGGTGCGTACGTGCGGCAGACTGGTCATGTCGGCAACTCGCTTTCGTTGAAATCGGTTGGTGGTTGTCGGCCTGCTCTGGGGGTGTTGGCGCACCCGCCAGAGCTTTTTTGTGAGTGCTGAGGGTTGCGGGGGCCTCAGCAGGTGCACGGGGTCTCTAGGAGTCGGGCGAGGAGCTGAGGCCCAGGAGGCGGTGGCCGAGCAGGCGCAGGAGTTCGTGGCGGGTGGGGGCGGTGATCCGTTCGAAGGGGTCGCCTTCACCCGTCCAGCCGATCGGGCGCCGGGCCACGTAGACCTCGCAAGGCTGCTGGCCCTCGATGGTCAGGTTCCACTGCTTGTAGAGCAGCGGGCACAGGACGTGTTCCGGGACGGGCAGCTCACCGCCATCAGGCGGGTTGGCCTGCAAGGGCAGGGGCAGGCGGGCCCCGTCACCACCGACCGCCCGGGGCGCGCAGGGCGGGTTGGGGTGGTCGGCGATGGCCTGGTCGACCAACAGGGTGGCCAGCTCGGCGTCGGCCTCCTCACGAGCGATCCGCAGCGCCTCTCGGATCAGGGGAAGGCGGTTCCGGAGAGTGCTGGAATGCCATTCCGCCAGTTCGGGCGGGGTCAGGTGTACGGGCGGTTGCAGGGCCTCGTCGATGACGGTGAGCAGGTCCCTGGTGTAGATGTCGCGCATCAGAACGCCACTCCCAACCGCTGAAGCCCGGCGAGCACGGCCTGGAGCACGGCCATAGGCGCGGAGTCCAGTGGCCGCCGGGGCGCCGGGACCCTCGGTGGGCGGGGCGAACATAGGGGCTGCCCCAAAGCCAGAGTTCGGGGAACCGGGGCGTAGCTGCGCACACGCCGGGCCCGGCGGGGACGGTGGCGACGCATCGCTTCGGTAGCCAACCAGCGCACATGCGCCAGCTCGGACAGGTTCAGGTAACGCGGCATAGCGCGGCTCCTGGTGTGCAAGTGCTGGGCGGTAGGCCCAGCTCGGGAATGAGTAAGCTTAGAAAATCATGAAATCCTCAGGGTTTCAATGAATATAGAATTTTAGATTCACAGGGTGTGAGGATTTCATCCTGTCTGTAACTGGATGCCCGAATCGCCGACCAGCCGTAACATCCTGAGAGACACCACCCCCAGGAGAGAGCCCATGCCTGATCCATCACGCCCGAGCGTCCGCAGGCGCCGACTCTCGGAGGAGCTTCGCCGCTACCGGATCGCGGCGGGTATGACTCTGGACGATGCGGCAGCAGCCACCGAATGGAGCGTCGGCAAGGTCTCCAACATCGAGACAGGTGTCAGGCTTCGCCCCAGCGTGGTCGAGGTGAGGGCCCTGCTCGATGTCTACGAGGTGACCGATGAACAGCGCCGCCAGGCCCTGTTCGCGATCACCCGTCAGGCAGGCAAGAAGGGCTGGTGGACGAAATACAGCGACGTCTTCCCAGATGAGTTCCCGGTGCTGGAGTCCGACGCCACGGCGATCAGCACTTACGAACCAATGATCATCCCGGGACTGCTACAGACACCGGGCTACGTGGAGCTTCTGACGCGCTCAGGGAACCTGGTCCGAGATCCGGTCGACATTCTGCGCGTGGTCGATGCGCGACGCCGTCGACAGGAAATCCTCGCCCGCACGGACGGGCCTGACCTGTGGGCGGTCATCGACGCGGGCGCCGTCGAGCGGCTGCGCGCCGTACCTGAGGTATGCCGTGAACAGGTGAGCCATCTAGCTGATGTGGCAGACAACGGCGACGGGGTCACGGTCCAGGTAGTCCCGTTCAGCGCGGGGATCCACGCTGGAGCCAAGGGCAGCTTCGTCCTGATGGACTTCGCCGCCGCTGACCCTGTGGTGTATCTCGAAATGGACCAGGACGGCCTCTTCCTGGAGGAGGCAGACGAAGTCACTCGCTACCGAAACCTTTTCAACCACCTCGTGAGCAGGGCACTCAACGTCGACGAGAGCGTCGCCTACCTGCGCGAGATAGCCAAAGCACCCTGAGAGAGCACCCGTGAAACTCATTCCCAACCTCGACGCCCTCAACTTCCGCACGTCCAGCTACAGCGACCGCAGTAACTGTGTCGCCGTCGCCGACGTTCCCGGGGGCGCTGTGGTCCGCGACTCCAAGCACCCTGAGCGCGGCTACCTGCCGTTCTCCGGCCCGGAGTGGATCGCACTGCTGCGTACCACGCGATCGTAGGCACTGAAGAAGGGAGCCCTCACACCGGTGAGGGCTCCCTTCGCTCATTCCCGCGGGCGCTGTACCCCGCCTCCTCGGAGGCCGGAAGCAGGCTTTTCCAGCCTTAGCTGGTCGGGGCGGCGGGACGTCTTCTTCGACGTTTCCGCCCGGGTCAGTACCCCCGCCAGGCCTGGCGGTCCTGGTGGTAGCCGATGATCCTGGGGTGCATCATCGTGGAGGCCTCCACTTCGCCCTCCTGGCGGTCGATGGGGAAGACCAGCGCTGCCCGCAACAGGTCATCGTCCAGGAAGCGCAGTTCGGGGGCGTCGTCCGCCAGAGTCAGTTCGGGGGCTCCATCTCCCTCACTGGTGGAGGCGCCCAGGTAGAACCCCCAGTTGCCGAAGGTCGGCACGTCCACGTTGTACGGGGTGACCGAGATACCGGCCTCCTCCAGCGAGTGGCGCACGCTCCAGTACGCGTTCGGGGCGAAGAACGGTGAACCGGCCTGCACGACCACCCGCCCCTCGGGCTCCAGGGCCTGTTCCAACAGCGCGTAGAACTCGACGGTGTACAGCTTCGACGTACCCACGTCGGTGCCGTCCGGGAGGTCGGCGATGATCACGTCGAAATCGTCCGGGTTGTCACGCAGCCACTGAAACGCGTCGGTGTTGACCACCTCCACCCGCGGATCCTGGAAGGAGTCCTCGTTGAGCTCGCGGATCACCGGGTCGGTGGAGGCCAGCTCGATGACGGCCGGGTCCAGGTCCACCAGGGTCACCGACTCGACGTCGTCGTAACGCAGCAGCTCCCGCAGGGCCAGGCCGTCGCCGCCGCCGAGAACCAACACGTCCTCGCGGGGGCCGTCCATCGCCGGGTGGATGAGCGCCTCGTGGTAGCGGTACTCGTCGAGGGTGGAGAACTGGAGATCCCCGTTGAGGAACATGCGCACGTCTCGGCCGTCCAGGGATCTGGTGAGCACGATCTCCTGGTACTCGCTGCGCTCGGCGTACGAGATCGGGTCCCGGTACATGGCCTGCCGGGCGTCCACCTCGAACTCCTCGGCGAAGTAGTAGGCGAGCCCGAGCACGGCCACGATGAACATCAGGCCGAGGCCGAGACCCGCGTAGGCCAGCCGGGTCAGGTCCGAGCGGAACAGCCACAGCACCACGGCCACACCGATGACGGCGTTCAGCACACCCACCATCAGTGCGCCCTTGGGCAGGCCCAGCAGCGGAAGCAGCAGGAACGGGAAGGCCAGACCGCCGATCAGGCCGCCCACGTAGTCGGCGGCGAACAGGTCCGCGACGGCCTCGGAGGCCTCCTGCTTGCGGATGCGCTGGATGAGCGTCATCAGCAGGGGGATCTCAATACCGATGAGCGTGCCGATGATGAACGCCAGCAGCACCAGCGTGGGCTGGTAGGCGGCGGCCGACAGCCAGGCGAACGACCCGTACAGCAGCAGGACCGACAGGCCGCCGACCAGCGACAGCAGGCCCTCCACCACCGCGAAGGACAGTGCGGGCCGGGCCTGGTACCGCTTGGACAGCAGCGAGCCCACACCCATGGCGAACACCATCACGGACAGGACCACGGAGGCCTGCGTGATGGTGTCGCCGAGTAGGTAGCTGCCGATCGCGACCAGCGCGAGTTCGTACACCAGGCCGCAGGCGGCGCAGATGAACACCGCCAGCAGAACGAAGAACCGGGCCGCGCGCGGCGGAACCGGGAGTCGGGGCCGCGCGTGGGCCGTGGTCTCGCTCAAGGTACTGCTTTCTCAAGGAAGGAAGGGCTGGCCCCGGCTCCGCCCCGATCGGAGGGCAAAGCTCCTGATGGGAGGACAACGCCCCCGGTGAGGAGCGCCCCCGCTAGGAGATGGCGGCGGCCACGACCAGGGCGATGGAGACGTGTGCGGTCGCGCTGACCCACGTCGCCGGGTGCCATTCGGTGTTGCTGATCATGTGGCTGACCTTGCCCGGGGTCATCAGGTCGATCAGCAGGAAGGACAGGGCCATTACGACCAGGCCGATGAGGCCGAAGATCGTCGCGGACAGCAGGCCGGGGCCCAGACCCAGCTCCGAGTAGCTGGACAGGATCGCGGAGACGACCACGATCGCCGCCCCCAGGGTGTTGGCCGACACCAGCAGGATCGCGTTCGGGTTGCGCTCCTCCCAGATCAGCTTGTGCAGCTTGCCGGGGGTGAGCAGGTCGGTGATCAGGTAGCCGAGCAGCATGATGACCGTGCCGACCACGCCGTAACCCAGGGCGTAAAGGGAGCTGGTGAGGATCTCGTTCATGGCCTTGTCCGTAGTGAGGGTACTTCGGGAATCGGGGGGTTGAACTGCGCGAACAGTTCAGCCCCCGACTCGGCAGACTACTTGCCGAAACCCGAACCCCCGCCACGACTGTCGCTCCCGCTGCCGCCGCTGTTGGAGTTGTTGCCTCCGCCACCGCCACCGAAGCCGCCGAAGAAGAAGAACCCGCCGCCGCCCCCGCCGCTGCGGCCGTTCTCACAGTCGTCGTTCGGGGTCGGACTCGGGGTGGTACCGGACGCCGAGTTGGTGCCGGTCGAGGTCGACGTGCTGGACGTCGCGCTGTCACTGGGCTCGCAGTCGGCGCTGTTGCCGCCGCCGGAACAGGCGGACAGCAGGAGCAGCAGCGCGGTAGCCCCGCCGATCGCGGCCACCTTGTGTCTTGGAGCGTTCGCTCCTCTGATGTCGGTCGTGGCCATTGCGGCCTCCTCTTAGAGGGTCAGGGTTGTGGTCGTCGTCACCAGTTCGTCGCTCTGCGGGTAGGCGTGCCAGGTACGCCAGTGCAGTGACGGCCCGCTGCCAGAGGTCAGGTGCAGCGCGGTGATCGCGAGTGGATCACCGGGGAAGGCGACGAGTAGCCCGCCGGGAGAGTCGGAGGTCTCATCGTGGATCTCCGCCACCCGACGGGTGAGTTCGGCGCGAGGCAGCGACTCGACGATCGAGTCGAAGCGGTAGCCGCCCACCCCAGGCAGAGGGTGCTCGGCGTTGCCGGGTAGCCCGCCGGGAACCCCCGGCAGACAGGCGACCGTCTCCACCAGCTCCCCGCCGTCGGACGCGGGCCGCAGGACGACCTGGTGGGAGGCGCCGAGCACCCGGAGTTCGATCTCCAGGCCCGACACCGTGACGGTACGGGCGGCGAGGGGTTCGACCAACGGGTGGTTCAGGGTCCAGACCAGGTCGTCGGCCTTGGTGTCGACGAAGGGGGCGCTGATGCTCGCGCGCATGTGGGCATCAGCTCCCGGGGAAGATCGTGAAGGTTCCGGCGTGGATCTTCTCGCCGGTGCTGACTTCCCAGCTGCCGTGGTCGAAGCGCTCGAAAGCCAGCAGCTTGCCGTCCTCGGACTCGTAGTCGGCGTAGTCCATGCCGCCCTCGGCCTTGAGGCCGGTGGTGCCCTCGGAGCGGTAGGAGCCGGAGCCCTTCTCCTCGAGCTTGTAGGTGACGCCCTCAAGCTCGATGGTCTTGCCCTGGGGGACCATGGTCAGGTCCGGGCGGCCGGTCCACAGGGCCAGCTCGACGTCCGGGTCCTCCTCGACGGAGAGCCAGCGCTTGCCGCCCTCGACCTCGAGGAAGTGCTCGGACCAGACGTAGCCGCCCTCGGACAGGCGCAGGGTGCCGCGGATCCAGGTCCGCTCGTTGCCCCAGTCGATCATGTCGCCCGCCTTGATGTTGCGCGGGTCACCGGCGGTGTCCGTGGTGGACGAGGCGGCGAAGGGGTCCTGGGGCGGCGGGGGCGGGGTGTCCTGCTTCTGGGAGCTCGAGCGCTGCTTGTAAATCAGGTATCCGATCACGATCGCGGCGATGAGAATCAGTAGCAGCAGGAGTTCGATCACCAGTGTTCCTCGTTTCGCGGTGAAGCACGTCTTTTGTTCCCGGAGCCGGGCAATCCTACTGCTCGGTCTGACGCCGGCTCGGGCGTTATGGTTCCGGATCCGGCCGGATCCGGACAGGGAAGAAAGTGGCGGTGAGGGAACTTCTCGCGGGGGCAGGGTGTTGAAGGACCCGCACAAACCCGGATCTTTCGGACTGATGTCCTGCTACCCAGCCTAGGTGGTTTTCCGGACCCTGTGTGGGATGGCCGAGTATGCGCCCGAAAACGGACGGAGCCCGTGCGCGCGGCACGGGCTCCGTGAGTTTTGGGGTAGCTGTTGCGGCTGCTGTGGCGCTTGTGTTCCCGGCCCTCCCGGCCCCCTGCGTTCCTCGCGGCCCTTGTGGACCTCGCGGTCGTAAGGCTGTGGCTGTGCGGGGACCGGTTTCAGGCCAGGGGGTCGCCGCTCTCCAGCGGGAGGGAGTCGTCCCCGCCCCACCGGCTCCACGAGCCCGGGTACAGGCGGGTGTTGGCGAACCCGGCGTGCTCCAGGGCCAGGAGGTCGTGGCAGGCGGTCACCCCGGAACCGCAGTAGGCGGTGACCGTGCGAGCGGAGTCCGCGCCCAGGGCGGCGAAGCGCTCGCGCAGTACCTCCGGGGCGGCGAGCAGGCCGTCCGGGGCCAGGTTGGCGGGCCACTCGGCGCTGCGCGCCCCGGGGATGTGCCCGGCGCGGGCGTCGACCGGCGCGGGCTGTTCGCCGGTGAAGCGGCCGTACACCCGGGCGTCCAGGAGGAGGCGGTCCGGGGCGGCGAGCTCCCGTTGCAGCTCCTCGGTGCTGACCAGCCGGTCTGCGGGCCAGGGGAGCGCGGTTCGGTGCACGGGTTCGGCGGTGACCTCGCCCTTCTCCAGGTCACCGGTCCAGGTCTGGAGGCCGCCGTCGAGGAAGGCGGCGGAGGTGCCCAGGGCCCGCAGCATCCATACCAGGCGGGCGGCGACCGAGCCGCCGGCGTCGTCGTAGACCACCACGGGGGAGTGGTCGCCGATGCCGAGATGGCCCAGCGTGCGCGCGAAGTCGGCGGCGGCGGGCAGCGGGTGGCGGCCGCCTTCGGCGCTGGAGGGCGCGGCGAGGTCGGCGTCCACGTCGGCGTGCACGGCCCCGGGGATGTGGCCGTTCAGGTAGGCCTCGTGGCCGGAGCGGCCGTCGAGGTACCAACGGGAGTCGACGAGGACGACCTCGTCGCGGTGCTCACGGAGCCAGGCGGCCGAAACGGCCACCGGCAGGGACAGCGTCTGATCGGACATGGCGACAGCCTAGTGAACGCGGCTTCCGGAGCGTTGCCGAGCCCCGACGCTCAGTGGTGGAGCCCTGTGTTCAGGGCCGGTGACGAAACTCAGCGGCGAAACTCAGCGGTGGAACTCAGTGGCGAAACGCTGTGTGGCCCGGCTCCTGGCCGTGGTGCTGGCCGTGATCGGGGGAGTGACGGTAGGCCGAGGGGTGGAAGGCGGCCACGGCCAGGCCGGTCAGCAACGGGACCGAGAGCCACAGCTGGTACCAGAACACCGAACCCAGGTCGGACCAGGGCATGGTGGCCACGGCGGCGGCAGCCACCACACCGATTCCGAACGTCATCGCGCCCCGGGGCACGTACAGGGGTGAGCCGGGCAGGCCGTTCAGGAACAGCCGGGCCGCGAGGAGGGCGGCGCCCACCAGCCACAGGGAGAGGAAGATCTGGTGTCGTGCGGGGTCGGGCACGACGGAATCCCAGGCGGAGAGGGTCAGACTCACGCCGATGACGAGCATCACGGCCCCGCCCACCACTGAGGGGGTGACGGCGGGCCGACTGAGGGCTGGGGTTCGGGTTGGTGCCTCCATAGACACAACCCATGCCCGGAAGATGCTGATCTATGTCTTCCTGGACCAGATCGTGTCCTACCGCTGCTGATTTTGCAGTCAAACATCAGCATCCCGAACATTTCTGCCCGGAAGGTCCGTGCTGGTGTCACCACAACCTCGATTGGGTGCCCCAACGACGGTCTCCCGCTTCCTTCCGCTTGCGCGGTGTCGCGCCACCAGCCCGCCCCGCCCCGGCCTTGTGACCAGGGCGGGTGGTGCGGGTCCTACGGTCGGCTCCACGGGGCTTTGGAGCTTGCGCTCCTCGGTCTCCAGCCACTCCGGTACCGGTCATACTCATACTCTGCGCCAGTTTGGCGAGGTTGCGTGCGGCGTTGACGTCCCGGTCCAACACCAGGGGACACGCGTCACAGTCGAACACCCGGACATGCAGGCCCAGCTTGGCTTTCACCGCGCCGCACCCCGAGCAGGTCTTGCTACTGGCGAACCACCGGTCCGCCACGATCATCCGCCCACCACTCCAGGTGGTCTTGTAGCCCAGCTGGCGGCGGATCCGCCCGAACCCGGCGTCGGCGATGTGGCGGGCCAGGCGCCGGTTCTTGACTATCCCGGCCACGTTCAGATCCTCCACCACCACCGTCCCGTACTCCCGGGCCAGGGACGTGGTGAGCTGGTGGATAGCGTCCTCGCGCAGGTTCGCCACCCGATGGTGCACCCGGTTGCGCTCAGTATTGGCCTTGACCCACCGCCTGGACGGAGCCTGTCCGGTGCGTCGGTCAGGGCCCCGGCGGCGGGAGACCCGACGGGAGGCCTGGCGCAGATGCTTCAGCTCACCGTTCAGATGACGGGGGTTGGCAACGTGCCGCACCCCACCCTCGGAATCAGCCACCACCGCCAGGGATTTGATGCCCAGATCCACCCCGGCCACCGTCTGTGGGCGGGACGGGGTGCGGGTGGTGCGTGCGATCTCGACCTGGAAGGAGACCTGCCACCGCCCCCTCCGATGGGAGACGGTGGCTGACAGGATTCGGGCTGTGCCGTTGGCCAGACGGCGGTGGAGCTTGCGGGTGTTCTCATGGGTGCGGATGCGCCCTACCACGGGCAGCACTACGTGGCGGCGGTCCTCCTCCACCCGGATCGCCCCGGTGGTGAACCGGCAGGCCAGCCGGGAGCGGTGCTTGGACTTACGGCGTGGTTGACCCATCCGAGGGCCCTGGCGTTCGCCCCGTTTGGACTGGGTGTAGGCATCGAACGCCGCGGCCGCATGGGCCAGGCCGGTGTTGTAGGCCTCCTTGGAGTTGTCCGCCCACCACCCGGCGAACCGGGGGTCGGTGTGCTTGGTCGCGTTGAACGCCTTACGCAGAGAGGGCAATGACCAGGACCGCCAGGGGGTGAGGTCGTCCTCAGCGATGCCGTAGGAAGTCTCAGCCTTGCGCTGCTCCCAAGAGGCGAGCACGTGGGAGATGGCCCAGTTGTAGGCCGCCCGGGCGGCCCCGCAGTGCGACCTGAGCCGCTGCTCGGTTCGGGCTCCGGGGTCCAGAGCGAACACGAACGCCTGGACCACGTGCCCGGGGCGGGGCTCGAACCCCCGCTTGACCCGCTTCTTCTGCTTCTCCTCACGCTCCGGCCCGGTCTGCGGCCCGGTGTGTGGTTCGATGGCCGTGTTCACAGGGTTCACCCCCTCCCCAGCGCTGGTCGTTCAGGTGTTCGATGTCAAACGCTAGCGGGCCGGGTCGGGTCGTGTACGCCGAATGCGACAACTCGCCGATCTTTTTCCCGGGGAGGAAGGCCCACGCCCCAGACCCTGGTCTCGGCGGGCTCGCACGGCAGTGATCTGTGATGGCAGAAGTAGATGTTTACCCATGGATCACGGAACAGCTCGCACCCCCTCGTCACCGAGTGGCTACGGGGTGGTCTCCTGGGAGGCCTGTGACTCGCGGTCCATCCGGTGGACGTGCAGGATCCACCACAGGCCCAGGACCGGCAGCACCAACGGGATGAACATGTAGCCGCTGCCGAAGTTGGACCACACGGTGTCGTCCGGGAACACCCCGGAGGCGAACACGCTCAGCGCGCCCACCACGAGTACCCCGGCCATCTCCACGGAGACCGAGACCAGCGCCACCAGCCGCGAGGTGCGTCCGGCGCGGGCGAGGCCGACCGCGGCGACCAGGTAGATGATCCCGGCGAGCACGGACAGCCCGTACGCCAGCGGGGCCTCGTCGAAGCGGGTCACCAGCTGGTAGGTGCCGCGTGCGGTCGCGGCGAGCGCGAACACCGCGTAGACGGCGACCAGCAGGCGGCCGGGGCCGGTGCGCAGAGTGCGGTCGCCGACAGGGCCGCCGGAGGCGGACGAAGTCGACGGATCGGATGCGGGTGTGGGTGCGGGTGCGTCAGACAACGGGGCTCCACATCTGCTCGATGCGGACCAGTAGGACGGGGAGGATCAGGCAGGCGAAGGCGATCACGGCCGGACCCCACTTGCTGCGCTCCATGAACCCCCAGACGGCGCAGGCGGGCGGCAGCAGCGCGATGGTCGCGAGGTAGGAGACGAACATGACCGTCTCGTCGGGGCGTTCGCCGCCGACCATCGCCACGGTGATCGCACCGACCTGTCCGAGGACCAGCAGCCACAGGACGCCCATGCCGACCAGGTGCGGGACGAGCATCGGCTGGTCGCGGAAGGTAGAGATGAGGCACCACACGGCCATTGCCAACGACACCATCTGAATGGTCATGGTCAGCCAGTCGACCACGCCGCCTCCACTCGGTACTCCGCATGTCCGCCCATGTCAGCGGACCGCACAATCTACGACGAACTGTAGTCGTACGTGGGCACTGACGCGTACCGGGTCCCGTTGTCGGGGAACCGGCGGAAGCAAGGGGGAACACCGGAGAAGCGCGGGGGACGCTGTTAGGTTTCGGGTTGCTGTGCTGTCCCACAGCTCCTGCTCCGCTGTTCCCTCACTCGCGGAACAGCGATGACCCATCCCACACAGCCCTTGGAACCCACCCCGGAACCCGTCGGGCGGCCCGGAACCGAGTCCTCGGCGGGCCTGGATCTGACCGTCCGAATCTCACCGGCCCCGGGGCAGGTCCTCCCGAGAGCAGGGCCTCAGCGCGGCCAGTAGAAGACGTCAGCGGTCGCCGACGTCACGTGTGCCTCCACCTCGCCGAACTGCGCCACCCGGATCCGCACTCGGCGACCGGCGGCCAGGTTGCCCTTCCACGAATACGTGAAGTGGGCCCCGCCGCCCGCGTGCACGGGGCTGTCGAGCGGCCGGTTCCGGGCGATCTTCCAGCCGCCGTCCCCGCTCCGCTCGTACTCGGTGGCCCGGATCTGCACCTCGGAGCCGGGGGTGACCCCCTCCAGGACCACCCCGACCGAGACGTCGTAGTACGCGCCGTCGGTCTCGTCGACCCCAACCAGCGAGTAGAACTCCCCGGTCTCGCCGTCGTGCCGCCGGTCGAAGGCCAGGCTCACCCACGTACGGGGATCGATGGCCTGGGCGTTGTCCTTCTCGAACCTGCGGTGTCGGGGCATGTCGTCTCCTTCGGTGCCGCCGGGCGGTTGGGTGAACGTGCCGTCCCGGACGAGCCGGTAGGCCCGGTCGCCGGGACAGGACGTGGCGATGAAGTCGCGGTGACCCAGGACGGTCCCGGCGATGGAGGTGTCCGGTTCCATGAGCCACTGCCGCAGCACGCGGACCGCGTTGATCTGCTCGGGCGTGACGGCGTCGGTGGGTCCGGTCGCCAGCGTGCAGGAGTAGTGCGAGGAGTTTCCGCCGGGCTGGGCGGCCTGGGCGCGGTACAGCCCGCGCCCCTCGATCACGTAGCCGTGCGCGCAGGCCATGAAGGAGTTGCCGGTGAAGTACACCGTTCCCCGACGCCGGGCCAGCCAGGTCCCGTTCGGGGTGGTGGGGCACCAGATGTGTCCGCCGTAGGTCTCCTCGCGCCGGCTCAGCCCGCCGGGGCCGACCGGGAGCAGCTGGTGCCGGCCGAAGGCCACGGACCAGCCGCCGCCCCGGTCCGTGCCCGGGTCCGCGCACAGGTGGGCGGGCTTTCCCGCCAGAACGGCGGCGAACTGGAGGGCTTCGGCTGAGCTCCGGCTCAGCCCTTCGCACGCTCCGTCCGCCGCGAACTCCCCGAGGAGCAGCCGGAGCTGCGGCGCGGTGAGGGAACGCAGGAAGGCATGGCCGGGCACCCCTCCCGGGGCGTGCTCGCGCAGTCGGGCCGCCATGGCCGCACGGGCGGACCAGGTGCGGGCCACCTCCGTGACCAGTGCGTCCGGCCACTTGGGTTCGTCCGGCAGGTGGTCGCAGGGCGCGGCGACACGGATCCGGTCCCGGCCGGTGAGCGACGCGGTGGTCGCCCAGCGCTCCCCTGAAACCCGGTGTTCCTCGGCGGTGGGACCCGCGTGCGTGCTGTGATCCGTGCGCGCCACGGGCCAGCGGTGGTTCGCGGTCGTCAGCGAGGAATGGGATCGGCCCGCCATGCGGATCAGGGTGCGTTCGGTGGCCGGGAAGACGTTAACCGCCTGCACCGGCTGCCACCGGGATGTTCCGGAGCCGTGGTCGAGGGTGAGGACGGTGTCGCCCGCGCGGAGCTCGCGGAAGGACCGCCAGCCGTCCTCGGTGAGGATTTCCGTCTCCTCGTCCGCGCAGTACCCGATGTCCGCCCAGCCACGGGAGGGGCCGGTGTGGAAGTTGCGGGTGTTGCGCCAGTAGGTGAGGCAGGCGGAGTGGTCCTTGCCGGCGAGGCCCTGGTTCACGCTGTCGTAGTGGATCACGAGACCGGAGCGGGGGTTGGCTCGGGAGGCTGGGGAGGTGCCCCAGCCCAGATCGGACCTGGACACGTATTTGCTCGGTCGAGGCATACACCCATTGTCTCCAGCGGAGACTCCTCTGCGTGGTGATCCCATGACAGCGTGCTATATGTGCCGAAAGTGAGTTCTGTTCCTGAAGGCGCCTCGGGGCGGCTCATTCCGGCTGGTGGTCTTGGCGAAGCGGTGATCACCGGGTGTCGGGGGACTGGCCGCTCTCTTCCTCCGCTTCTTGCTCTTCGCTTCTGGTGCCCTTGTCGGCCGTACCCGCGGCAAAAGTAATCGAGTCCTCACCTTCGTGCGCGTGGCGGTGCGGGTGCGCCCCGAGCGGGGTGCGCCACGATGGGAGGCCCGACCCCGCCCCTCGGAGGTGACCGGTGCGCTCCGCCCACGTCGTCAGTGTCGTTCGCGACGCCGAACAGGCCCTCATGGACCGACTCCCCGAAGGCGCGCTCATGCGCCGCGCCGCCACCGGCCTGGCCGTCCACTGCGCCCGCATGCTGCCCCGCGTCTACGGCTCCCGCGTCACCCTGATGGTCGGCGGCGGCGACAACGGCGGCGACGCGCTCTACGCCGGGGCGAGCCTGGCCGCGCGCGGTGCCTTCGTGCGCGCGGTACTCGCCGCCAAACGCGTCCACCCAGGTGGGCTGGCGGCGCTGCGGGCCGCGGGCGGCCGGGTGGTCGAGGCGGCGGAAGGGGTTCAGGGCGCCGACGAGGTGGAGTCGGCGCTCTTCGACACCGACCTCGTCGTCGACGGCCTGCTCGGCATCGGCGGCCGTGGCGGGCTCCGTGAACCCTTCGCCGCGCTCGCCGCCCTCGCCTCGAACTCACCCGCCCCGGTGGTCGCGGTCGACCTCCCCAGCGGGGTGGACGCCGACACCGGCGCGGTCGCCGGGCACGCGGTCCGCGCGGACGCCACGGTCACCTTCGGCACCTACAAACCCGGGCTGTTCGTCGACCCGGCCGCCGAGCGGGCGGGGCGGCTGCACTTCGTGGACATCGGGCTGGCCCCGGAGCTGCCCGGTGCCGACCTGCTCTGTCCACAGGCTGTGGACATCGCCCGGCTCCTACCCGCCCCCGGGGCCGAGTCCGACAAGTACCGCCGGGGCGTGCTCGCCGTGCGCGCCGGGTCCGACCAGTACCGGGGCGCCGCCGTCCTGTGCGTGGGCGGCGCGCTCCGGACCGGAGTCGGGATGGTCCGCTACGGGGGTGGCGAGGATGTCCTCGCGCAGGTGCTCTCTCGCTGGCCGGAGACGGTCGGGCTGCACCTGGACCCGCTGGACGGCACGGACCCGGGGCCTGGCCGGGTCTCGGCGGTGGTGGTCGGGTCGGGGCGCGGCACGCACCCCGCCAACGCGGACGAGCTGCGTGCGCTGCTGGAGAGCGAGTGCCCGGTGCTGCTCGACGCCGACGCGCTCACCCTGGTGGCGGGCAGTGACCCCCTCACCGAACTGGTGCAGCGGCGCGAGGCGCAGACGCTGCTGACCCCGCACGCGGGTGAGCTGTCCCGGCTGCTCCCGGACACCGACCGCGCCGAGATCGAGGCGCACCGGCTCGAACACGCCGTCCGCGCGGCGGAGCTGTACCGGTCGTCGGTACTGCTCAAGGGGTCGACGACGGTGATCGCGCACCCCGGGGCCCCGACCGTGGTCAACCCGACCGGAACGCCGCTGCTGGCCACGGCGGGTTCGGGTGACGTGCTGTCCGGGGTAGCCGGGGCGCTGCTGGCCGCCGGTCTGCCCGCCCAGGACGCCGCGATGTGCGCCGCCTACCTGCACGGGCGGGCGGCGGAGCTGGCCCGGGACGGAGCGCCGATCAGCGCCTCGGATCTGCTGGACGGCCTGCCGCTGGCGATCGCGGAGGTCCTGGCAGCATGAGGGGGTTGCGCTCGGCAACCGGATCGTGACGTGTGAACAGCTGCGATTCAGGTATTAAACGGACATTTGTTTCCGCTGATCGCCGCTACTGAGTAAGGACGAAGATGTCCGCTGACGTGACCGAGAGACCCCCGAGCCCACCCGGCCTGTGGCGCCGCTACCTGGACTTCCCGCTGATCTGGAAGATGGCGATCGCTCTCGCCGCCGGTGCCGCCGTCGGTCTGGCGATCTCGGCCGCCGGTGGTCCGGCCTGGACCCTGCCGGTCCTGAGCACCCTGGGTGAGATCTTCCTGCGGCTGCTCCAGATGCTGGTGTTCCCGCTGATCATCACGACCCTGATCGCGGGCGTGGTGTCGATCTCCCCGCAACGCCTGGGGCGGATCGGGCTGAAGGTGTTCGCCTTCTACCTCGTGACCTCGGCGCTGGCCATCACGATCGGTCTCTCCGTGGCGCTGGCGATCTCCCCGGGGAGCGGGCTGGCCATGCCCGAGGACGGCGCCGCGGAGGCGTCCGAGGTCCCGGCGATCTCCGAGACCCTGCTCAACATCGTACCCGCCAACCCCTTCCAGGCGCTGGTCGAGGGCAACGTCCTCGGGATCATGTTCGCCGCCATCGCCTTCGGCCTGGCGCTGACCTTCATGGTCAACAGCAGCGAACACCGCACCCGTGAACTCGGGATCTTCCTCCGACGCGGTGTGGACGGTGCCGTGGAGCTGGTCTTCAAGGTGGTCAAGGGTGTCCTGGAGTACGCCCCGATCGGTGTGTTCGCGCTGATCGCGGTGGTCCTGGCGGAGACCGGCGTAGAGGCCGTGGGGCCGCTGCTCCAGCTCACCGGGGCGGTGTACGGCTCCATCATCGTCATGATCCTCGTGTACACGGTCCTGCTGCTGCTCTTCCGCGCCGGTGTCGCCCGGTTCTTCGCGGCCGCGAAGGAACCGATGCTCACGGCCTTCGTGACGCGCTCCAGCAGCGGCACCCTGCCGGTCTCCACCCGGGCGGCGGAGAAGATGGGCGTCAAGGAGGGCGTGTACGGCTTCACCCTCCCGCTGGGCGCGACCGTCAACATGGACGGCACCGCCATCTACGTCGGCGCGGCCACCGTGTTCGTCGCCAACGTCGCCGGTGTCGAGCTGACGGTCGCACAGATCGCCACGGTGGTGCTCACCGGTGTGCTGGCCTCGATCGGCACGGCGGGGGTCCCGGGGGCGGGGCTCATCATGCTGACCATGGCGGTGACCTCGGTGGGCCTGCCGATGGCGCCGGTCGCCCTGGTGGCCGGTATCGACGCCATCCTCGACATGGCCAGGACCATGTGCAACGTCACCGGTGACCTGACCGGTACCCGGATCATCGCCGGAACCGAAGAGGGCATGTTCAGCGAACCGGACGGCTCGGACACGGGGACTCCGGAGGATGCGGGCCGCGAACCCGACGACGGCACCGACGAACCTGGGGCCGAGGAGTCGCCGTCAGGAGCCCGGGACGTGACCTGACCCTTCTAGGGTGAATGCCTGAATATCGGACCACCCCCGTCCCCGGTCAGAAGGCATCCCCCATGCTCCTGAAGAATCACGGCGCGCCGTCACCCACCGGGTGGCGGCGCGCTTCGTACTGCCCGTGCCCGGCCTTGGCCCCGGCGCTGGGCTCATGAGCCGTGGGCGCAAGAGACACCACCTGAGACGCCACCCCGGGGCCGACCCCGCCCGAAGGGCCCAGACCCCGGATCGCTCGCCACGGGCTCTGCTGGGCAGAGCCCGTGAACGCTGGGCGAAGGACGGTGACCTGATCCTCGCCGGGGCGGGTGCGCTCGGCGGGATCGCCCTGGTCGTGGTCTTCATGGGCATGATCGGCGGGATCGCGCTCGGCCTGGCCAGCGAACCCCTGGTCCGCGATTCCGTGTTCCGCTCGGGCGGACCGAGCGTCGAGGTCCAGGCACAGGTCATCGAGACCGTCGAGGGACGGGCCCTGGTCGCCTTCGTCCCCGACGACGACCCGACGGAGCAGGTGGAGACCGTCGCCAGCGGGTCTTACAACCCTCTGGCGGACACCGAGACGGTCACGGTCCGCCACCTGCCCGACGCCCCGCACGAGGCTCAGCTGCGCCCCTCCGGCCCTTCGCCCTGGCTACTGTTTCCGGCCCTGCTACTCGTGGGCGCGGTGGCCTGGTGCGCGGACGCCTGGTACCGGGGCGGTCTGCCGGAGCGCGAACGCCGACGCCTGGTCGGAAAGGCCGCGCGGCTACCGGTCGCCCGCTGGGCAATGCCCGCCGTGCTGTGCCTCGGCGCCGCTGCCGCCCTGTACGCCGGGCCCTTCCTGAACACCGCCCCGGCCGATGCGCTGCGCCTCGACCCGGGGCCCTCATGGTTCGCGGTCGCCACGATGGCGCTGCTCACCGCCGTGGTCCTGGCCCGCACCGCTCTGGCCCGGCACGCCGCCCGCACCCGCGCCCCACGCGCCTACTCGGAGCTGTCGACCCCGGTGGTGGTAGTCGGCCTGGCCCTGGTCTGCCTTCCGGTGCTCCTCGTGCCCGGGTACGGGGCCGTGCGCTATGCCCTGCAGGAGCGCGAGATCGCCGCGGGCGGCACCGTTCAGGCCACCGTGCACGAGGTGACCAGGGACAGCGGGCGCGGCTGCCGGTACCTGATGCGGGTGTCCTACGAGGCCGCCGGGATGCCGCATGAGCGCAGCCTTCGTCTGCACTGCTCCGAGGCGGGCGACTTCAGCCCCGGGATGATCGTGATCCTGGGGATCAGTGACGCCGACCCCACCCTGGTGGGCGCGCCCGCATGAGCGCCGCCCGGCCGTCACCACTGCTTCCGGTTCCCGAACGGAACCGGAACGCCGTCCCCGACGTCTCTTTGAGCACCTGTCAGGTCCCTGCCCCCTTCCCTCCGAGCAGACAGGCGCATCCCCGTGAGCCGCATCCCCCTGCCCCCAGGCTTCAACGACTTCGCCCGTGAACTGGAGTCCCACCGGCGTTCCCTGTCGCCCCGGCCACCGGCGCTGGACCGGTATCCGACCTTCGTCCGCGTGTGCGTGGTGTTCTTCGGGCTGCTGGTCGGCTGGGGAGCCTTCCATGCCACCGAGCTGCTGGCTGAGCAGGCGGTCCTCGCTGAGAACGGGGTGGTGGCCCAGGCTGAGGTGGTCGAGGTCGACCACGGGGCGCCGGTGGTGCGGTTCACCGCCGCTGACGGTACCGAGGTGACCGCCCCCGCGCACGGCGAGCACACGGCGGACTCCTCGCTCAGCCCGAACATCGTCTATCTGCCCGATGCCCCCGAGCAGGTTGCTCTGACCGAGTACCGCTGGCCGCTGTGGCCCTGGGCGATCCCGTTCGGGCTTCTCTTGGTCGGTGTCCTGGTGGTCCAACACCGGGGCGGGGTCCGCGCGGGCTGGTTTCGGAGGCGGGTCCGGGTCCTGCGCTGGGGACCCCCGGGGGAGGGGCCAGCGTGGCGGAAGTCGCTTCCTTGGACCACGGCCGCAGCCGCGCTCCTGGTGACCGGGGCGGTACTCTACGCCCTCCCGCTGCTCGGCCTCGGGAACGGCGCCGTGCCGCTGTGGCTGTGCGGGGTCGGGGCCGCGCTCGGGGTGTACGGGCTGGCCCTCGGGGTGCGGGCGCTGTATCTCCACGCCGAACACGCACCCGTGCACCGCGCCCCGCGCATGTTCTGGCCGCTGCCGCGCTGGCCCGTCTACCTGGCGCTGGTCGCGGGCGTACTGGTCCCCGGAGCCCTCTTCTTTCTCTTCATCCTGTTTTCCCCGCTTCTTCCGGACGGAGAGCGCGGACACGGCACCGCCGAGATCGTGGACTACGAGTGCGTCCGCAGCGAGCGGACCTGCAGCTTCCGCCTCACCGTGGAGTACGAGGCGGAAGGGCTACCGTACCGGGGCACGGTCCGAGTCTTCGAGCGCGTGGTCGCGGAGGGCCTGATCCGCGAGGCCGAAGTCCCGGTGAGCTGGGACCGCTCCGACCCCTCCGACGTCCGCTGGGAGAAGCGATGAGCCGCGACCTACCACCCGGCTTCGTGGAGTTCACGAACGAGCTGGCCCAGGCCCAGACCAAGGAGAGGGACACTGTCAGCACGGGTTGCCTCGGCGGGTTCCTCGTCGGAATGGCTGCTTTTCTGGTCACCGCCTTCCTTGCCTTTCCCACGGGGCCCTGCTGCGCCAGGTCGTGTTTGACGCCGGGTCGCCCCGCACCGTCGAGGCCGAGGCTCTCCGGCTCGGCAACGGAAGCCTGGAGGTCCGGTTCACTACCGAGGACGGCGAACTCGTCTACAGCTGGTTGCCCTATGACCCCCGTGCCGACGCTTCCCGGGCCCTGGAGGTGACCTACCGGGTGAACCACGCGCAGGAGGCGCTCGCGGCCGATCACCCGCGGACCTTCGCGGGGCCGGTGTTCATCGTGCTTGTGGCGGCATGGTTGCTGTTCGAGCTGTTCCACCGGCGCGGTCTGCGCGCCGGATGGTTCTGGCGCCGGGCCCGGACCCTGGCGAAGGGGCCGCTGACCCGCGAAGAAGAGACGAAGAGGCGGATGCGGACCGCGGGGCAGTCACCAGAAGTGCTCCCTGCCAGGCGTACGTGGTGCTGGAGTACCGGGCAGACGGTACGGACTACCTGGAGCGGGTGGCCGTCGACCTCCCGGGCCTGGATGATCTGGTCGCCCGGGAGACGGTCGCTGTCGCCTGGGATGTGGACGACCCCCGCCAGGTCAGGCTGGTGAGCCCGTGAACAGGCTGTATCGACTGATAGACCGCCGCGCCTGGCAACTGGTCATCCCTCCCATGCTTCCCGGCGGCCATCGCCGCAACGTGGTCCGCTTGGTGCCGCTCGATGAGGCTGGTGGCCTCGGTCAGCGGGGCGGCGCGGTCAGCGGAGTTCGCGGGCGGCTGCCAGGCCCATCTGGACGATCTCGGTGATGAAGTAGTCGCCCGGGTCGCGGGCATCGCGCAGCAGGTGCAGGCGGGAGTCATCCACCCACATGAACTCGGTGTGCTTACCAACTTCCAGGGCCGGGTCGGCCAGGTCGCCGTCCACCCGGACCAGGTAGTCCACCTCGCGGCGGGTCCTGCCGTCGCCCGGGTCCCAGTCCAGCCGGTACAGCTCGGCGACCACGGCGGACAGGGTCCAGCCGGTCTCCTCCGTGATCTCGCGGGCCAGCGCCTGGAGCATGCTCTCGCCCTCCTCGACGTGCCCGCCGACAATGTCCCAGCAGTGCGGGAACACCTTGCGAGTGGCCGACCGGCGCTGGGCGAACGCGTTGCCCCGCTCGTCGATGACCACGGCCCCGGCGACCCAGAGGCGGCCGTCGGAGGTGTCGGGGAACTCGATCCCCTCGGCGACCTCGACGTTCCCGGTCTCCACGTTCACGGTGTTCTCCTCCACGGGCTTCCTCCACAGGT
This sequence comes from Nocardiopsis valliformis DSM 45023, assembly GCF_000340985.1. Lineage (NCBI taxonomy): Bacteria > Bacillati > Actinomycetota > Actinomycetes > Streptosporangiales > Nocardiopsidaceae > Nocardiopsis > Nocardiopsis valliformis. The sequence continues at coordinate 63,254 of NZ_ANAZ01000027.1, read as the reverse complement.
CCACAGGATCGGGTCGGGCACGGGCTCAGGACGTCTCGGGGGCTTCCTTGGCGGTGTTCCCGCGGCGGGGCAGGCGCAGGGTGAGCAGTTTGGCGCGCGGGGCGAGGGCACCGGCGAGGTCGAAGACGCCCTCGGTGCGGCTCTGGTCCTCGTCCAGCACCGAGAACAGGTTGACCCCCAGGTAGAAAGTGATCGCCGCGTAGGCGACCTCGCGGGCGGGCAGCAGTCTGGCCAGCGGCGACCCCCCGAGTACACGGTCCCATTCCCCGGCGATGAAGTCGATCCACGGCTGTGAGCGCTGGTTGATCTCCGTGCGCAGCTCGGGTTTGGTGACCGCGGCCGCGACCAGCTCGGAGAACTCCGCGATGTACCCGCGTTCCAGGTCGATTCGGTAGATGCGGGTGGCTACCTCCACGAGCTCCTCCAGGGTTCTGGCCTGCCCGGCCAGTTCCCGGTACATCTCCATGCGCTCGGCGCTGGAGCGGTCCAGTGCCGCGAGCAGCAGCTGGTCGACCCCGCCGAAGTGGTAGAAGACCAGCGCCGAATTGGCTTCCGCGCGGGTGGCGATCGCCCGGGCCGAGGCTCCGGCGTACCCCTCCTCACGCAGAACCTCGGTCGCCGCACTGAGCAGGCGTTCCTTGGTCTCGGCGCTGTTCCTGCGGCCTGTGCCGCCGCTCTTGGCCATGGTCCTCCCTCGGGTCGTTCTTCATCATAGGGTTTAATCGAGTGATTAAATCGTATGCTTTAATCATCGCATCAAAGATGTTCGCGGGATCGTGCGACAGCAAGGAGCCCCCCACCGTGACGCAGCCACCCGAACCCACCGATCCGCCCGGGTCCCAGGAACCGACCGAACCGACCAGGCCGACCGGGAATCCCGAGCCAGCCGCACCTCCCGAGCCGGGCAAGCCGTCCGAAGCCGACCGCCGCGCCGACCACGAGACCGCCGAGCGCTACGCCCCCGGGTACGCCGCCCACGAGGAGTCCGCTCTCCCCAGGCCCTCCAGGGCCCGGTGGATCCTGGCCGGGGTGGTGCTCGCCGCTTTCGCCGCCCTGCTCGCCGTCCGGGTGACCCGGTTCGGCGGCCTGGACCAGACCGCCCTGTTCTACGTGGGGCTGCCCGCGGTCCTGGCCCTGCTCGTCGTGCTCTGCTGCCGGGCGCGCAGCGCGGTCGGCGTCGCCATGGCCGTCACCACGGTGGCCCTGCTGCTGGCCGGGCCGGTGCTGGGCGAGGGGATGGTCTGCCTGATCATCACCGCCCCGCTCGTCTACGGTGTGGTGTCCTTGGTGACCTGGCTCAGCGTCCTGATCGCGCGCGGCGGACAGGGGTCCCCGAACGCGCTGGTCGCGGTGCCGATTCTGTTCGCGCTCGCCCTGGAGGGAGTCGGCGGATTCTCCCTGCTGCCGCGTGAGGACGCCGCAACGGGTTCGAGGCTGGTCAGCGCCGCCCCCGTCGACGTCGCGGATGCCCTGGCCGCAGCCCCCGAGTACGCCTCCCCGGCCGCCCTCTTCCTGCGCGCCGTCCCCTTCCCCGAGCCGGTCGAGGCGGTCGGCGAGGGCCTGGCGGTCGGTGACACCCGCGTCATCCACTTCACCCCGCGCCGGACCCTGGCCCCAGGCTCCGAGTCCACGCCGCGCCGTATGGAGCTGGAGATCATGGAGAGCCACGTGCACTCCGACGGCGGCCGGGTGGTCTTCGACGTCACCGAGGACACGGCCTTCGCCAACTGGATGGAGATGGAACGGGCGGTGGCTACCTGGGAGGCGGAGATCGTCGAAGGGGAGGTCGAGAAGACGCGCCTGACCTGGGAGATCGAATACCAGCGCACCTACGACCCCTCCTGGTACTTCGGCCCGGTGCAGTCCTACGCCACCGGCCTGGCCGCCGGTTACCTCGCGGACACCTTCGCTACCCTCGCACAGCGCCCGCCGGAGGCCCCCGAACCCGTCGACGTCACCAAGCCCGAGCCCTCGCCGTTCAACGCCGACGAGGCCCTCGTGCCCGAGGGTTCCGGCAGGCCCGACCGTCCGGGTGAGCCCCGGGCGGACACCTCGTACGGGAAGCCCGGAGCGGAACCCAGCGAGGGGGCCCGGCCGTGATCCCGGAAATCCCGGCTCTCCTCGTCCGCGGGATCGGTCTGCTCCTGCCCCTGCTGGGGATCGTGGCGCTGTGCCTGTGGCGGGCGCCGAGGCAACGGGAGGTCGCGGCGGTGATCGTGGCCTCCGGCTGGGCGCTGCTCACCCTGATTCCGCTGAACCTGGTCGCGTTGCGGGCGGGCTGGTGGTCCTTCCACGCCGAGGGTGCGGTCTGGCTGGGGATACCGGTGGACCTGATGCTCGCTTGGGTGCTGCTGTGGGGCGCCCTGCCCGCGCTGATGCTCCGGCTGCTGCCGGTTCCGCTGGTCACCGGGCTGCTGGTGTGGCTGGACGTGATCCTCATGCCGCTGGGCGAACCGGTGGTGGTGCTGGGGGAGCTGTGGCTGGTGGGGGAGATGCTGGGCGCCGCGTTCTGCCTGATCCCCGCGCTGATGCTGGCTTTCTGGACCCGGCGCCGTCAACTGGTGCACGCCCGGATGTGGGCGCAGGCCGTGCTGTCCTTCGGGCTGATGGTCGCCTTGCCGGTGTGCGTGCTGGCCACCGCACCGCCTCCGCGGCTTCGGGCGGCGCCGGAATCCCTGTCGGCGGCGCTGCCGTTCGAGCCGCCCGGACCGGAACTGTGGGTCGGCTGGATCAGCTGGTCCGCTTGGTCCGCCTCGCCCGAGGCCCTCACCATCGGCCTCCAGCTCCTCGCCCTGGTCTGCCTGCCCGGGCTGGCGGCGGCGCGCGAGTTCGCGGCGGTCGGCAACGGCACCCCGCTGCCCTACGACCCGCCCACTCGCCTGGTCACCAGCGGCCCCTACGCCTACGTGCGCAATCCGATGCAGCTCACGATGGTGCTGGTCTACCTGGTGCTCGGTGTTCTGTACCCGCCGCTGCTGCTGGGCGCGTTGGTGGCCCTCGCCTACGGCGCCGGGTTCGCCTCCTGGCACGAGGGCGGGCAGCTGCGCGCGGAGTTCGGTAAGGACTGGGACGCCTACCGCTCCGGGGTGCGCGCCTGGCTGCCCCGTTGGCGGCCCTGGTCCGGGCGGGCCCGGGGCACCCTGTACGTGGCGATGGACTGCGGCATGTGTCGGGGGGTGGGGAGTTGGGTGGCGGTGCGCGGTCCCACGGCGCTCACCTTTCGCCCGGCCGCCGAGCATCCCGAGGTGCTCTACCGGCTCACCTACGAGAACGAGGAAGGCGTCCGCTGGAGCGGAGTGGCGGCCCTGGCCAGGGCCATGGACCACCTCCACCTGGGCTGGGCGGTGACCGGTTGGGCGCTGTCGCTGCCGGTGCTGCGCCACTTCGTCCAGCTGTGCGGGGACGCCTTCGGAGCCGGTCCCCGGCCCTCCAGAAAGGCGCACGAAACTGATGCACCAGCCGTTTCGGCCGCCAATATCTGACAGAAAATCATAAAAGCCACAAAAGCCCCATAGCCGCATGTTCTGTTGGACTCCTTCGCCGTTATGCTCGTGCGGGGCCGCCCCGCATGCCGGACGACTCCGGCACACCGGCCCCGAGCCCCCAGCCCCCCGGCACGAGGAAGTCCATGGAAGAACAGGCGATGCTCGCGCGCGACCTCGTGCTGCGCGTCTGTGCCGGCGCCACCGAGTTCGACCCCCAGTGGATCCAGGCCAGGGGCAAGGTCACCACCCCCTTCGTGGTGCCGCGCGACCGCAACCTGATCCGGGGCATCGTCGAGGCCGGGCGGGCCATGGGCGTCGACCGGCTCCTGGTCTGCCGCACCCGGGCCGAGTTCTCCTACGACCCAGTCACCGAGGTCCCCCTCGACACCGAAACGCTCATTGACCTCATCCGCGGCTGGGGGGCCAAGCCGACCGACTTCCTCGTCTGCGTCGAGGACTTCTCCGCCGCGGTCCTGGTCACGGCGGACGAACTCACCGTCGCCGCGGGCCCGGTCGACTTCATCCGGGAGATCGTCGGCCCCGACATCCCCGGCACCCGCGCGCGGTTCGCCGAGCGGGCCCTGGACACCAACCGCCCCGACCTGGTGCGGGCCGCCCAGCACTACAACTGCGTCGAACCCGGCGCCCGGCACGCCCGCGTCCCCCGCGGACCCGGCCCCGACCTGGCCGAACGCCTCACCCGCAGAGCCGAACGCGCCCGCGAGCGCTTGCCCGGCCCAGTCCGGGTCCTGCGCGGACTGCGCGGCCTGTGGGGTTGGCTCATGATCGCCGCCCTGCTCCTGGTCCCCCTGGCGGTTCCGGTGCTCGGCACGGCCCTGCCGACCCTGTTCCTCACGTACCTGCTGCTGTTCCAGCTGGCCCTGCTGGCGCGCTCCCGGACCGTCTCGTTCGCGACCCTGCTCCGCGTGACCGCCCTCGGAGCCCTCCTGCTCTGGCCGATCGCCCTGCTGTCCGCACTGGTCAGCGGGGTTCTCGGGCTGGAGATCGGGCACGTGATGAGCCAGACCTACATCGCGGTCACCGTCGAGGAGATCGGCAAGCTCCTCCCGCTGTTGCTCTTCCTGCTCCTGGCCCGGCGCCGGGTGCGCCGCCTGTCCGCCGTCGACTTCCTGCTCCTCGCGGCCGCTTCAGGCGCCGGGTTCCAGCTGGCCGAGGACCTGCTCAACGGAATCGCCGCCCCCCTCGTGGACCCGGTCACCGGGCTGGTGAGCGGGGCCCCCGAAGGGTTCTCCGGGCACGCGGTGGCCACTGGCCTGATCGGTGCCACCCTCGGCCTGGCCGTCGTCGGCCGCCGCTACGGGGGCTGGCTGTGGCTGCTGCCGGTCCTGGCCACCGGGCTGGTGTTCCTGGACCACATCCACGTCAACGCCCAGGCCGCCGGGGCCCGCCTGGACCCGGTCTCCGCCTTCGTGCACGGCATGTTCGGCGGCGGCGCGCTCACCCCGTGGCTGCTGCTGATCGCCCTGCTGTTCGCGGTCGCCATGGACTACCGGGTGATCGGGACGGCCGCCGAGACCACGCCCCCGCTGCCCGGTCGGACCCCGCTGCCGGGGCTGCGCCGCTGGGCGCACGGCAGGTCGGTGGCCATGCGGGTGCGCATCCCCGCGGACATCGCTCCGACGTTCCGCCGGATCGCGCTGTCTTGGGTGAACCTGCCGGTCACCCTCGCCACCGCGTTCACCACCATCGTGCACGAGCTGGCCACCGCCACCATGGCGGCTAAACAGGGCCCGGGAGCGCTGTGCGACGCCCTTCGGTTCCTGCGCCGGCGCCGCGCCAACGCCATGGGCGAGGCCCGCTCCCGGGGCCGGAGCTGGCGCCGCTACCCCTCCCAGGAGGAGCTCGCTGACAACGCCCACGAGCTGGCCCGCCGCATCGGCCTGGCCGGAACCGGCGGCATCGTGGTGACCGCCGCCGCACTGCTCACCCTGGGCGGTACGGCCGCTGCTGCGGGCCTCTTCCCGGCCCCGACCGCCGAGGGAACCCCGGCCTACGCGGCCCGGGCGCTCGAGCAGTTCTACGCCTGGACCGCCGCGGCCGACACCGCAGCCTTGGTGTGGACCGCGCTCACCGGCCTGGCCGTACTCAGCCTGCTCACCCTGGGCAACGGGGTCCCGCACGCCCACCCGAGAACGGGCGATTTCCTCCGTGCGCCCACCGCCCACACCGGCGCCGTCCTCGGCATGCTGGCCCCGGGCCAGGTGGGCTACGCGCTCCTGAGCCTGTTCGGCCTGATCCTGCCCAGGAGGGTCAACCACCTCATCCGCCGCTGATTCACCTAGAGGGGTCCCTGCCCAGCCGCTCACGCATGAGCGCGGCCATCGCGTCCTCGGTGGTCAGCTCCTCGGCGCCAGTGGACTCGGCCAGGTCCGCGCGTGCCTCTGAATCGGTCAGGACGCTCAGTGTCTCCAACAGTGACGAGTACCGATCCGCGGACATCATGACGACGACCGGGCGGCCTCCCTCGGTGAAGGTGTAGTCGACAGGCTCACGCTGGACCCGGTCGGCCAGTTCGGTGAAACGAGCGGCGGCTTCGGTTAGCGAAATGCTTTCCATCGCGCTCAGCCCTCGACGGGTTCCACGCCCGCCGGCGGGTCGAAGGCGCGGACCGGGGGCAGCGCGCCCTCGTACGGTTCCACCTTCACCCGGACCAGCTGGCCGGTGCAGCCCTGGGACAGGGAGGAGGTGCCCACGTCCTCGGTGAGGGCGTTCGGGTTGCCGTGCGCGCAGGTGACGTCGGCGCTCGACGGGTCGTACCAGGCGCCGGTCGACAGCTGGACCACGCCGGGACGGAGCGCGTCGCTCAGCACCAGACCGGCCAGGCACGAGCCCCTCGGGCTGGACACGCGGACCACGTCGCCCTCGCGCACCCCTGCGCTTTCGGCGTCCCGCGGGTGCATGCGCAGCGGGTCGCGGCCGTTGATCTTCCGGGAGACGCTGTAGCCGCCCATGTCCTGCTGGCTGTGTAGCCGGGTGTTGGGCTGGTTGGCGACCAGTACCAGCGGCCACGCGTCGCCCTCCCCGGCGGTGCGGTGCCGACCGGAGCCGGGGCCCAGGCCGGTCACCGCCGGGCCCGGAAGCCACACCGGGTGGCCGGGGCAGTCCTCGTAGCCGAACGACGCGATGGTCTCCGAGTACAGCTCGATCCGCCCGCTCGGCGTGCGCAGCGCGTTCGCCTCCGGGTCCTCGCGGAACTCGCCCAGGTGGGTCTCGTCCTCGACCCGGGCGGGCATGTCGATCCGGCCCCGCTCCCAGAACTCGTCGAAACCGGGGACCTCCAGGTCGCGGCGGGCCAGCAGCGCCCGCCAGCGCTCGTAGGCCACCCGCATCCACTCGCGGCTGGTCCGCCCCTCGGTGAACTCCTCGCGCACACCCAGCCGCTCGGCCAGGTCCGCGTAGGTGTCGTACTCGTCGCGGGCCAGGCCGTGCGGCGCGACGACCCGGGGCATCGCGCGCAGTGCCAGATCGCCGTGGCTGGCAGCGAGGTCGTCGCGCTCCAGCACGGTGGTCGCGGGGATCACGATGTCGGCGTGCCGCGCCGTGGCCGTCCAGTGCGTTTCGTGCACCACCACGGTGTCCGGTCGGCTGAAGGCCCGGGTCAAACGGCTCAGATCCTGGTGGTGGTGGAAGGGGTTGCCGCCCGCCCAGTACACCAGCCTGATGTCCGGGTAGGTGCGTTGCTCACCGTTGAAGTCGTAGGGCTCCCCGGGGTGCAGCAGCAGGTCGGAGACCTTGGCCACCGGGATGGACTCGCGCACCGCGTTGTTGCCCTGCGGCATGCGCGGCAGCCCCAGCGGGGTCGCGCCGCCGCCGTAGTTGCCCATGGACCCGTACCCCGACGCGAACCCCGCCCCGGGCAGACCCACCTGCCCCAGGCAGCAGGCCAGTGCGAACCCCGCCCACAGCGGCTGCTCGCCGAACTTGGCGCGCTGCACCGACCAGCCGACGTTGATCAGCGTGCGCTGGTCCGCCATCCGCCGGGCCAGCGCCCGCAGATCGGCGGCGGGCACCCCGCTCACCCGCTCGGCCCACTCGGGGGAGCGCTCGACCCCGCCCGGGTTCCCGTGCTCGTCCCGGCCGCCCATCACGTAGGCGCGCAGCCGGTCGGCACCCACGGTGTAACGGTCCAGGAAGGCGGTGTCGGCCAAGCCCTCGCTGAACAGCACGTGCATCAGACCCAGCATCACGGCGGTGTCCGTACCCGGCCGCAGCGAGACCCAGGTCGACTTAAGGTCCTCGCCGGTGTCGTCGCGCAACGGCGACACCGACACGAACTCCGTCCCGGCGTCCGAGGCCGCGCGCATCGCCGGACCCGCGGTCTGGGCGGTCCGACCGCCCGAGGAGGTCCACGTGTTGGACACCCGCAGCCCGCCGAAGCTCACCAGGAGCTCGGTGTGCTCGCGGATGCGCTTCCATGACGGCACCCGGCTGAACAGGCGGTTCGCGGCGGGCGTGCCGATCAAGTGCGGGAACAGCACCTCCAGCGCGCCGTGGCTGTAGGTGTTCACGGACCGCGTGTACCCGCCGAGGGTGTTCAGGAAGCGGTGCAGCTGGCTCTGCGCGTGGTGGATGCGGCCAGCGCTGCCCCAGCCGTAGGAACCGCCGTAGATCGCGGAATTGCCGTGCTCGGTGCGCACCCGCTCCAGCTCGCGGGCGAGCAGGTCCAGCACCGTGGACCACTCCACCTCCACGTAGGCGTCCTCGGGGTCGCCGCGGCGCGGGTCGGGGCCGGGGCCGTGCTCCAACCACCGGCGGCGCACCGCCGGACGGGCCACCCGGGTGCGGTGGTGCTGGGCCACGGGCGTGTTGCCGATGACCGGTGCCGCCGCCGGGTCGTCGGGGTTGGCGCGCACCCCGACCACCCGGTCGTCGTGGACCTCGACCTGGTAGCTGCCCCAGTGGGCGCTGGTCGGGCGAAGGGTGGCGGCCATGTGCACTCCCGTGTGGTTCTGCCGGGCTCCTGGAGAGCCGTGTGGTTCTGGATGGTGCCTTCCCGGGCCCGCACCACACTCTATGCACCGCACAGTGCGATGATGAGGCCCGTGGGCCGGGTGCGGCCCGTGTCACGGACGGCGAGGGAGCAGGCAGAGGATGGGCGAGCTCAGGTCACGGCGGTCGGTACTCGCGGTACCCGGGTCCAACCCCCGGTTCGTGGAGAAAGCCCGAGGGCTGGACACCGACGCGTTCTTCCTGGACCTGGAGGACGCGGTCGCGCCCCTGGAGAAGGAGTCCGCCCGCGAGACCGTGGTCAAGGCGCTCAACGACGGCGGCTGGGAGGGCCGGGTCCGCTCGGTTCGGGTCAACGACATCTCCACCGGCTGGGCCTACCGCGACGTCATCACCGTGGTCGAGGGCGCCGGAGCCCACCTGGACACCCTGGTCCTGCCCAAGGTCACCGCCGCCCGGGACGTCCACTGGCTGGACACCCTGCTCACCCAGATCGAACGCGCCGCGGGCCTGCCCGTCGGCCGGATCGGCATCGAGGCGCAGATCGAGGACGCCAAGGGCCTGGTGAACGTCGACGAGATCGCCGCCGCCTCGCCCCGCCTGGAGACCCTGGTCTACGGGCCAGCCGACTTCATGGCCTCGATCAACATGAAGAGCCTGGTCGTGGGCGAGCAACCGCCCGGCTACGACGTCGGCGACGCCTACCACCACGTCCTCATGCGCATCCTCGTGGCGGCCCGCGCGCACGGCATCCAGGCCATCGACGGCCCCTACCTGCAGATCCGCGACGTCGACGCCTTCCGCCGGGCGGCTGGACGCACCGCCGCACTCGGTTTCGACGGCAAGTGGGTCCTGCACCCGCTCCAGGTGGAGGCGGCCAACGAGGCCTTCGCGCCCTCCCAGGAGGACTACGACCACGCCGAGCTGATCCTGGACGCCTATGCGCACGCCACCACCGTGGACCGGCGCGGCGCTGTGATGCTCGGCGAGGAGATGCTCGACGAGGCCTCCCGGAAGATGGCGCTGGTCGTGGCGGGCAAGGGCCGGGCCGCCGGGCTGTCCCGGACCCGCTCCTTCGACGCCGAAGGCTGATCCGGGGCGTGGTCTGAGTCCGCACCCGCGAAGCAGGTCGGGGCCGACCACCCGCGGTCACACAGCGTTCCGCCCCGCCTCTTACCGACCTCTCACCAAGGTGGGAGAGCATGGGCCCATGGAAAGCACCGCCACCGTCCTGGTCGCCGACGACGACCGGGCCATCAGGGAGTCCCTGGAACGCGCCCTCCAACTGGAGGGGTACACGGTGCGGACGGCCGCGGACGGCGTCCAGGCACTGGCCGCCGTCCACGCCGACCCCGTGGACCTGCTCGTCCTCGACGTGATGATGCCCGGCGTCGACGGCCTCGGTGTGGCCCGTGTCCTGCGTGCCGAGCGCGACAGAACCCCCATCCTGATGCTCACCGCCCGCGTGGAGACCCCGGACCGGGTTGCGGGCCTGGACGCCGGGGCAGACGATTACCTGGCCAAACCCTTCGAACTCGACGAACTCCTCGCCCGGCTGCGCGCCCTGCTGCGCCGCGCCGTCCCCGTGCCCGAGGAAACCGGTGAGGAGGGCCCGCTCCGGGCGGGCGAACTCCGCCTGGACGCCCGGGCCCGCCGGGTCTGGCGGGGCGAACGCGAGATCGAGCTGTCCAAGACCGAGTTCGACCTGCTCGAACTCCTCATGCGCAACGCCGGGATCGTCCTGGACCACGCCACCATCTACGACCGCATCTGGGGCTACGACTTCGGCCCCGAGTCCAAGAACCTCGCGGTCTACATCAGCTACCTGCGCCGCAAACTGGAGGACGGCGGCCCGCCGCTGATCCAGACGGTCCGGGGCGTCGGGTACACACTGCGCCCCCAGGGGTGATCCGCATGTCCAAACCCGGCCAAGCTCACTCCGGCCAAGCCCAGCGCGAACCGGTGCGCCCCCACCAGCACGACGGGGCGCTCCCCAACCAGCGCAAACCGATGTTCCTCAACCCGGGCCACTGGCGGCTCGGTACTCGGTTCGCCGTGCTGTTCGCCCTGGTCGCGGCGGTCACGATCGCCCTCGTCGGCACCCTGGCCTACAGCACCGCGGCCGCGCTCATCAGGGCGGACGCCAAGAGCGAGTTCGACGCGGCCGTACTGAACCTGTCCCGGGAGCTCGCGCTGTCCTCGGAGAACAACCAAGGCACCCCGGACAGCAACACCTTCACCTTCCTGGCCCCGGGCAGTTTCGACGCCCAGATCCTGGCGCCGGACGGCACCTGGGCCCGGCTGCTCGCCAGCAGCCACGAACTGTCCAGCTTCCACCCCACCACCGCTGACCTGGAGGTGGCCCGGGCCGATGAAGCCGGGGTCATGGATTCTCGCGAGACCGAGGTCCACGGCAAGGAGTACCGCGTGGGCACGGTCTCCCTGGGGGAGGGGCAGGGCGCGGTCCAGCTCCTGCAACGGCTCTCGCCGGTGGAACAGATGATTGGACGGCTGGCCACCCAGATCCTGTGGGTGGGCCTGTTCGTTGCCCTGTGCGCGGCCTCGATCGGCTGGCTGGTCGGCCACCGCATCACCGACCGCCTGGTCCGGCTGACCGACGCGGCGGAGTACGTCAGCTCCACGGGACGCCTGGACCCGGTCACTCCGAACCGGCCGGGCAACGGTGGCGGCAACGGTGACGCGACCGGCCACGGCCAGCGGAACGAGAACGGCCAGAGGAACAAGGACGGACAGAGCAACGAGACCGGACAGGGGAGCGGATACGGTGCCCCGGAGGACCCCGGCCACGATGAGGTGGGTCGCTTGAGCAGCGCGTTCAACGCCATGCTGGCCCGCCTGGCCCGCTCCAAGGACGAACAGCGCCGCCTGGTGCAGGACGCCGCGCACGAACTGCGCACCCCGCTCACGAGCCTGCGTACCAACGTCCAGGTGCTGGGCCGGGTGGACCGGCTCACTCCGGAGGCGCGCCAACGGCTCATCGACGACCTCCAGGGGGAGACCCGCGAGCTCACCGACCTCGTCAACGAACTGGTCGGCCTGGCCACCGGCAACCACGAGGACGAGACACCGAGCGCGGTCGCCCTCGCCGATGTCGCCGAACGCGTCGCTGCCCGCAGTCGCCGCCGCACCGGCCGGGAGATCCTGGTGGACGCAGACGACAGCCTGGTCTGGGGCCGCCCGGGAGCCCTGGAACGGGCCCTGGCCAACCCCGTGGAGAACTCCGCGAAGTTCGACCCCGGGGGGAGCGCGCCGATCCAGATCCGCATCCGCAGCGGGACGGTGGAGGTCCTGGACCGGGGCCCCGGCGTGGACCCGGCCGAGATCGGGCACCTCTTCGAACGCTTCTTCCGAGCCACCGTCGCCCGCGGCCTGCCCGGGTCGGGTTTGGGCCTGGCCATGGTCAAAGAGATCGCCCACGCTCATGGCGGACAGGTCTTCGCCCGCGATAGGGAGGGCGGCGGCACGGTCATCGGCTTCCACCTGCCGCTCTACCAACCACATCAGGACAGCCCAGGGCAGGGGGCGTAGGGCCGGGGCCGGTGACCGGGGCTGTAGGGGGAGAGCCGAGAGGCAGGGCCCGTGAGCGGGTACGCAGATCCTTTCACCCCCGCCCCGTCCCCACCTGCGCCCCTTATGCCCGGGCGCCGACGGACACGTCGTGGTAGATCTGTTCGAACCGCTTCAGGGAGTCCTCCAGGCGGTGCCGGGAGGCCATCGACCGGCTGTGCGCGCCCATCCGTGCCCGGACCGCCTCCTCCGACACCACCGAACCCACCCGTGCCGCGAGCGCGGCGGGGTCTCCCGGCGGGTACAGGTAGCCGTTACGGCCCTCCTCCACCAGGTGCGGCAGAGCCATGGCGTCGGCGGCCACCACCGGCAGCCCACTGGCCATCGCCTCCAGGGTGGCGATGCTCTGGAGTTCGGCGATACCGGCGATGGTGAACACGTCCGCGCACCGGTAGACGTCCGGCAGGTCCTCGTGCGCGACGAAACCGAGGAACACCACCCGGTCGGCCACCCCCTCCGCGCGGGCGAGCGCTTCCCACCGTTCCCGGTGCGCGCCGTGTCCCGCGAGCACCAGCTGAATGCCGGGGGAACCCGAGGAGCTGGCGGAACCTGAGGAACCAGACGAGCCGCGGGAGAGCGCGACCGCCCGGATCAGTTCGTCGGTGCGCTTTTCCTCGTCCAGACGGCCCACGAACAGCATCGTCCTGCGGTCGGGGATACCCAGCCGGGCACGGATTCGACGCCGTTCGGCGGCCTGGCCGCCTCCTGTCTCCGAGCCGCTTCCCCTAACCGGGCCCCCCTCGCTCAGCGGCCGGAACCGCACCAGGTCGATGCCGCAGGAGACCGGTTCCACCGGCCGGGCGAACCCCTGGTTCATCAGAAGTCCGGCCGCGGCGGGGGTCGGTGTGGTCACGTGTTCGACCCGTGAAAGCACCCGGCCCAGGTCCCACCAGGACAGTCTGGCCATGTGCGGGCGCAGCGGTTCGGGGATCCGCATGTGGTCGAAGAGGTTCTCGGGCATGAAGTGGTTGGTGGCCACCACCGGAATGCCGTGGGTGTGTGCGGCGTTGGCAAGCATCCGGCCGACCAGGAAGTGGTTCTGGATGTGTACGGCGTCCGGGCGCAGTCGGTCCAGGAGGCGGTTCAGATGCCCCCGGACCCCCGGCGGCAGGGCCAGTCTCACGCTCTCGTGGGCCAGCGACGGCATGGAGCGCAGCCGGTGCTCCACCACCTCGTCCTGCTCGACCACGTGCGGACGCCCGCTCGCGGAGGGGCACAGGACGTGCACGTCGGCGCCGCGTTCGGCCAGGCCCCGGGCGAGCCGCGCGGTGAAGTAGGCGGCGCCGTTCACGTCGGGAGGGTAGGTGTCGGTACCGATGAGTACTCGGGTGCGGCGTCTCCCGCCGCCCTTCCCCGGGGATTCACCCGCTCCCGGAGACCTGTTCTCCCCCAAGGCCCGGGGAACGGCGGGGGACTGAGGTGCGAAGGACGTGGACATACCGGTTCTCCTGGGGGCGTGAGCGGCTCGGCCTTGCTTCTGGGCCGGTGCGGCGCGGTGTACCCCGAGTCTGAGCTACGGGCATGGACCGTCGCCGACCTTCCGGTGACACCGAGGCGACCGGAGATGTAGCACACGGCGCAGGAGAGAATACCCTTCGTGTTCAATCATGTGTGTCAAGTCACATTGTTGCTGGCTCTGCTGTGCGTTCTCCGCACCTGGCCCCGTGACCGGCCTCTGCCCCTGCCCCGAATCCTCCGGCCCGCCTTGCCCTCGAAACCGGTCCTTTGGTCTTGAACCCCCGGCTCCGGCCGCTCACACGGGCGGGGGCGGACCGGCCCACTGGCCGACCCGCCCCCGCCCGCGTATCGGAGAAAGTGGCGGAAGACGCCCCCGTCAGTCCTCCTCGATCTCCGAGGTCTCCTCCTCGGCCGTGGCGGCGCCCTGTTCGCCGAGGGTCACCGTCACCTCCTGTTCCGAGCCGCTGCCGCCGCGCAGGACGCCCAGGGTGACGTCGTCACCGGGCTGGCGGGCGCGGATCTGCGCGATCAGCTGGTCGGGCGAGGTCACGTTCTCGCCGTCCACGGACACCACCACGTCACCGGGCTCCAGCCCGGCCTCGTCGGCGGCTCCGCCCTCGGTGAGCTCCATGATCTCGGCCCCGCCGGTCCGGCTGGGCGCGATGGTGGCCTGAATGGCCGGGTAGCTCGCGCTGCCGTGCTCGATCAGCTGCTCGGCGATCGGCTGAGCTTGGTTGATCGGGATGGCGAACCCCAGACCCACCGAACCGCTCTCCTGGGAGAGCCCGGCGATCGCGGTGTTGATGCCGATCACCTCACCGGCCATGTTCACCAGCGGGCCGCCGGAGTTGCCGGGGTTGATCGCCGCGTCGGTCTGGATCGCGTTGATCACCGTTGAGGTCTGGCTGCTGCCGCTCTCGGTGGCTCCGGTGTTCACGGGGCGGTTGAGCGCGCTCACCACACCCGAGGTCACGGTGCCGGACAGGCCGAGCGGCGAACCGATCGCCACCACGTCACCGCCCACACCGACCTGGTCGGAGTCGCCGAGCGTCGCCGGGGCGAGGTCCGTACGGCCCTTGGCCTGGATCACGGCGATGTCGGAGACCGGGTCGGCGCCGAGCACCTCCGCCTCCGCCGAGCTACCGTCGTTGAACTGCACGAGCAGGGGTCCGCCCTCAGCGGCGTCCACCACATGGGCGTTCGTGAGGATCTGGCCGTCGGACGAGATCACCACACCGCTGCCGCCGCCCGCGCTGGTCTGGATGGAGACCACACTGGGCAGGACCTGCTCGGCGACGTCGCCGACAGCGCCCTTGGTCGCGGACGAACCCTGCTCGCCGGTGAGCGAACTGATCGGCGAGCTCGGCCCGCCGGGCATCAGGTAGGCGGTGCCCAGGGCGGCCGCCGGGCCCACGATCAGGCTGGTGACCAGGGCGGTCACCGCGGCGACACCCACGATTCGGCCCGTGCCGCGCTTCTTGCGGGGCTCCTGGAGCTGGTCGGCGTGGATCCCCTGGCCGAACTGGTTGTAGTGCGCGGGCCCGAACGGACCGCCCGGCTGTGGGGCGGCGGGGCCGCCCGGCGGTGGGCCGCCGAAACCGCCGGGCCCCTGCGGAGCACCGGGGCCGGACGGACCGCCTGGAGCACCGAACCCACCGGAGGCGAACGCCGCCGCGTGCGGCCCCTGAGGCTGTCCCTGATACGGCCGCGGCCCCTGAGGCGCCCCGAAGGCGCCGGGCTGGACTGGCTGGCCGGGTTGTGCGCCACTCGGGCCCGGACTCCCCGGCTGCCCCGGACGCCCGAAGTGGCCCTGTTGTCCCTGCTGTACCGGCTGGCCCTGCTGTCCCGGGTGCCCTTCGGGGCCGGGGAAGACGTAGGACGCGCGGTCGGTGTCGTTGGGGCCGGTCGCCCAGCCGTGCTCGGGGCCCTCGGGCGGCGAGAAACGCGGCGCGTCCGAAGGCCGATCCCCGGCTGTCCCGGCGGGTTCGGCGGGCGCGTGGTGCTCGTTGGCGTCCGCCGCCTCGACGGCCTCGGACACCGGATCCCGGTGCGCTACCTGTTCACCCCCGTCAGCCTGCTCGGTACGGGGCTGCTCGGACTGGGGCTGTGCTGCGGCACCGGACCCGGTGCGACCGTGCTCGGCGTCGCCGCGCTCGGCTTCAGCACCGGTCTCCGGACCGTCACTCGGGTCGTTCGGCTGCAACTCATCCTCCGGCTGGCGGGACGATGTACTGACATGCTTCATCTTGGGGCGCGTTGGTTAGAACAGGGTGAGAGCCCGATACAGCCTGGTTTCGAGTTCGCTCCGGCGCTGGTCGGCTGCCTCCCCACCACCGAAACGCGTCTCCCCGGCGTATATGCCCCTGCGGCTTCGGGGTTTTATGCACCACAATGTCCGGAACGATACCGTGCTCGCGCCTCCAGAACGCGCCTGCGACAGGGAAGGCCCCACCCGTGATCAAGCTCGTTCTCGCCGACGACGAACACCTCGTGCGCGGAGCGATCGCCGCGCTCCTCGGCCTGGAGGAGGACATAGAGGTCGTCGCCGAGGTCGGCCGCGGCGACCAGGTGGTGGACACCGTCCTGGAACACGGCGCCGCCGTCGCCGTCCTGGACATCGAGATGCCGGGGGCCACCGGCCTGGAGGCCGCCGCCGAGCTCAAGAGACAAGCTCCCGACTGCGGGGTCGTCATCCTCACCAGCTTCGGCCGCCCGGGCTACCTGCGCCGTGCCCTGTCCTCGGGCGCCCGCGGCTTCCTCGCCAAGGACGCCCCGGTGGAGCAGCTCGCCGGAGCCATCCGCAAGGTCCACGAGGGCGGCCGCTACATCGACACCGAACTCGCCGCCGCAGCGATGGTCGGCGGGGAGAGCCCTCTCACCGACCGCGAGGCCGAGGTTCTGCGCGCCGCCGCCGACGGGGCCACCGTCGCCCGCATCGCCAAGGGCCTCCACCTCAGCGAGGGCACGGTCCGCAACTACCTGTCCAACGCCATCGGCAAGACCGGCGCCGACAACCGCATGTCCGCCATCCGCACTGCCCAGGACATGGGCTGGCTCTAAGGGTTTCCTGCGAGACAAAGGCTGATGCCGTTGATATTTCTCTGTGATCATGAATACTCACTCAGAGTAACAATCTCTAGGTGAGAGGTTTCCATGCGTCACCTTCGAAGCGTTACCTGTGTCATGGCGGCGGCTGCCGTCGCTCTTCCGCTGGCGGCCGCGAGCGCCCAGGCCGACGACTGGTCCGGCTACCACGGCGTCGAGAAGTACACTGCCGACCTCGCGCCGGTCACGGTGAACAACTCCCAGGCCTCCGGTACCGCGGAGGTCTGGCTGGTCGACAACGACGCGCGGATCAAGATCCACGTCGACGACATCCTCGCCGACCACCCGCACGCCCAGCACATCCACATCGGTGGTCGGGGCGAGTGCCCCACGGACTACGACGCCGGTATCCACAACGGACAGCGGGCGCTGAGCACACTGGACGGACTCGACGCCTACGGCGGGGTCGAGACCTCGATCACCACCGAAGGGGACACCAGCGCGGCCAGTGCGCTGGCCATCGATCGCTTCCCCACCGCTCCCGGGGGCGTCATCTCCTATGACCGCACCTTCGAGTTGAGCGACGCCGCCGTCGAAGCGATCCGCTCCGACAATGCTGTCGTCGTGATCCACGGCATCGACTACGACGGCAGCGGTACCTACGGTGATGTCCTGGGTCCCAGCGACCTGGACCCGGAACTGCCCATGGAGGCGACCAACCCGGCCGCTTGCGGGCCGCTGCGCTGAAGCGCCAGAAGAGGAACACCAGGGGCTCCTGTGTCGCGGGAGCCCCTGCCCGGTGTGTTCCTACAGGAAGCGCAGGACCAGCATCGCCGTGTCGTCCGCGTTGCCGCCCGGGGCGTACTCCTCCAGTTCGCGGTCGATGCGGCTGATCACCGCCTGGGCGGTCAGCCCCGCGGCGTGGGAGAAGATCTTCTCCAACCCCTCGTCGCCGAGCATGTCCGAGCCGCTGCGGCGTTCGGTGACGCCGTCGGTGACCGCGAGGACCACCTCGCCCGGGCGGATGTCCACGCTCTCGGTGCTGAAGCCCACGTCCTCGAAGGCGCCCAGCAGCGGTTGCGACGTGCCGAAGGCCGACACCTCGCCCTTCTGATTCAGACGCAGCGGCAGCGGGTGGCCCGCGGAGACCATGCGGACCCGCATGCCGCCTAGGTCGTCGCTGGCCGGGGTCATCTCGCCGTAGAGCATGGTCAGGAACCGGGTCGAGGTGTTCTCGTCCAGGATCGCCAGGTTCAGCCGCTGCATGATGTGCGCCGGGGTGAAGCCCTCGCGGGCCAGGGCGCGCAGGGTGTGCCGGGCCAGGCCGGTGACCGCGGCGGCCTCCGGGCCGGTGCCGCAGACGTCGCCGATCGCGAAGCACCAGCGCCCGTTGGCGGAGAAGACGTCGTAGAAGTCGCCGCCCACCTCGCTGCGCTCGTCCGAGGGCCGGTAGTAGACCGCGTGGTCCACGCCCGGGATCACCGGTTCCTTGTCCTTGGGCGGAAGCAGGCTGCGCTGGAGCGCCGTGCTCATCGCCGTGTGCCGCTCGTGCAGGCGCGCGTTCTCCATCGCCGAGGCCACCCGGCGGCTGAGGTCGTCGGCGACGTCGGCCTCCTCGCGGGTGAAGTCATCCGACTCGTTCTTGCCGATGGTCATCCGGCCCAGCGCGCGGCCGTGCGCGATCAGCGGGATGCTGATCGCCGGACCGCGGGCGATCATCCCGGTGATCTGCTCGTCCAGACCTTCCTGAACCAGGTCCTTGGACGCCCACAGTGGCCCGGGCTCGCGCTGTTCGCGCGGGGGCAGCGTGGTCAGCAGGGACCTCAGGAGGTCGTTGAGGTTCTCGTCGCCGTGCACCACATGCGTCAGCTTGGAGACGCCGAGCTCGTTGGTGGTGTGGATCGCGCACCAGCGCCCCAGCCGGGAAGTGATGAGCTGCGCGGCCAGCGCGCCGGTCATCCGCTCGTCCAGGGTGCCCGCGAGCAGGTCGCTGGCCTCGGCCAGGAAGCTCAGCGAGGCGCGGCGGCTCAGTTCGACCTCGGCCAGTCGGGCCCGCTCCACCGGCAGCGCGATCAGGTCCGCGCCCTCCTGGAGCCGTTTGGCCGCGGCCGGGCCGAAGTGGCGGGCCCGGGTGGAGGCCACGCCGAGCAGTCCGGTCACCCGGCCGTCCACGATCAGCGGCGCCGTCACCAGCGAGCGCATCCCGGCCCTGGCCAGGGCGCCCCGGGTGGCGCGGGCGATCATGAGGTCGTCGTTGATCACCGGGCCCGGCTCGGGCGCGGCCGACGGGAAGATCTCCTCGGTGCGCACCCGCAGCGGGCGCCAGTGCGCGCCGCCGGTCAGCCCGATCGCCGAGCGCACTTCCCACATGGTCTCGTCGGAGGTGGCCAGCGCGATGTAGGCGGCGTCCCCGCTCAGCGCGGTGGTCGCGTACTCCACGGTGCGCTCCAGCAGCTGGGGCAGGGAGAGCCGCGAACCCAGGGCCGCGTCCAGGGCCGACCACGCGGGCGGCCGTACGGGACGCGAGGGGCCCCGGCGGATCGGTGGTGACTCCAGGGACGGGTGTTCTTCGGCCCTGTCATCGATCCGGAACCACACGGCCTTGTCGCCCGGCCCGTAGCTCACACCCCAGCTGGAGGCGATCGCGGAGGCCAGGGCCAGGCCCAGGCCGCCGCTGCGCTCGTCCCCGGTGGAGGGGGAGGTGTCCACGGTCAGCGGTCCGGCCTGCGGCACGGCGCGCTCGGGCGCGGAGTCGGTGACCATCACCTCGGTTGAGCCGTCCGAGCGGCGCACGGTCACCTCGAGGGCCGAATCCGCGTGGATGACCGCATTGGTGACCAGTTCGCTGACCAGCAGGATGATGTCGTCGAAGGGATCGGGCACACCCCAGGTCAGGAGGGTGTCGTGCACGAATTCTCGGGCGGCCGCCGCGGTCTCGGGAGCAGGGGGGAACTCTCGTCGAGCGACCTTCAACGCGTCTTGTGCTGCCAAGCCGTCGGTGTCCTTCGTCACTGGGCGCGGGTGTGGGAGTGGTGGCCACTGCCACGATACGCGTGCCGCCTGGCCGGGGAACCCTGATCCGCTTCGAAGCGGTCCCACGGGTCCACCATGAACCTCTCACCCGGATGGTGTTCGTACCCGGCTCACACCCGACTCACAGCCGGGTCCGGCCGGCACGCTTCCGGTTCGCCGGTCGCGGGCACAAGGGGAACATGGCGAAGCCTCCTGTGCGCGATGGCTTGGCCAGTTAGTGTAAGACGACACATCCGCTTCTTTCGGGTGGTACCTCGCGACGGTAGCGTGACGGGGGATCACCAAGGGTGCGCGTGCGACACGTGTACCTCCGTGTCCCGTGCGTGAGGTTCGTACGGGGCCGGTCCACCGTGGGCCGGGCGGGTCTGGCCGCGCGGGTTCGGTGGCCGCGAAGACGTGAGCCGACAAGACGTGCGGGATTGAGGAGGGGTTCATGCCCGAGGCGGTCACGGAACTGGCCGACGATCAGCTCGACGAGATCCTGAGTGCCCTGTACCGGATGCGCGACGGCGACTTCAGCGTCCGCCTCAGGTCGCGCGGCAGCGGCAAACTCCGCGAGATCACCTCGGTGTTCAACGAGGTGATCGACCACAGCGAGCAGCTCAGTACCGAACTCCAGCGGGTCGGCGACGTCGTGCGCGACGAGGGCCGGCTCAACGAGCGGGTCAACGTCCACCCGGCCCGGGGAGCCTGGGGCAACAGCGCCCGGGCCCTCAACGTCCTCCTTGACGAGGTCGCCGAACCCGTCACCGACGTCGCCCGGGTCCTGGACTCGGTCGCCGAGGGCGAACTCAACCGCCGCGCCTCCACCGAGGGCCGCCGTGGCGAGCTCAAGGGCGACCTGTTGCGCCTGGCCAACACGGTGAACCGGATGGCCGACCAGATGAGCGGCTTCACCGAGGAGGTCACCCGGGTGGCCCGCGAGGTGGGCACCGAGGGCAAGCTGGGCGGTAGCGCCAACCTCGAGGATGTCTCCGGAGCCTGGCGCGAGGTCACCGAGTCCGTGAACCAGATGGCCTCCCGCCTCACCCTCCAGGTCCGCGACATCTCCACGGTCACGACCGCCGTCGCCAAGGGTGACCTGAGCAAGAAGATCACCATCGATGTCCAGGGCGAGATGCTCGAGCTCAAGGACACGTTCAACACGATGGTGGACCAGCTGTCCACGTTCGCCGAC
Source organism: Nocardiopsis valliformis DSM 45023 (assembly GCF_000340985.1). Lineage (NCBI taxonomy): Bacteria > Bacillati > Actinomycetota > Actinomycetes > Streptosporangiales > Nocardiopsidaceae > Nocardiopsis > Nocardiopsis valliformis. The sequence continues at coordinate 42,500 of NZ_ANAZ01000027.1, read as the reverse complement.
GAGGTCACCCGGGTGGCTCGTGAGGTGGGTACCGAGGGCAAGCTGGGCGGTCGCGCCAACGTCCGCGGGGTCCAGGGCATCTGGAAGGACCTCACGGACAACGTGAACTCCATGGCGGACAACCTCACCAACCAGGTCCGCGACATCTCCAAGGTGACCACGGCGGTGGCCCGCGGTGATCTGACCCGCAAGGTCGAGGTGGACGTCCAGGGCGAGATGCTGGACCTGAAGAACACCGTGAACACCATGGTCGACCAGCTCGACTCCCTGGCCGACGAGGTCACCCGGGTGGCCCGTGAGGTGGGTACCGAGGGCAAGCTGGGCGGTCGTGCCAACGTCAAGGGCGTGTCGGGCATCTGGAAGGACCTGACCGACAACGTCAACTCGATGGCCAACAGCCTCACCTACCAGGTCCGCAACATCTCGCAGGTGACGACGGCGGTCGCCAAGGGTGACCTGAGCAAGAAGATCACCGTCGACGCCCAGGGCGAGATGCTCGACATGAAGGACACCATCAACAAGATGGTGGACCAGCTCTCGACGTTCGCCGACGAGGTCACCCGGGTGGCCCGTGAGGTGGGTACCGAGGGCAAGCTGGCCGGTCAGGCCCACGTGCGCGACGTGTCCGGGGTCTGGAAGGACCTCACGGACAACGTGAACTCCATGGCCAACAACCTCACCTATCAGGTGCGGCAGATCTCCATGGTCACGCGGGCGGTCGCCGCCGGTGACCTGACCAAGAAGGTCACCGTCAACGCCAAGGGCGAGATGCTGGAGCTGAAGGAGACCATCAACGTGATGGTCGACCAGCTGTCCGCGTTCGCCGACGAAGTGACGCGGGTGGCCCGTGAGGTGGGTACCGAGGGCAAGCTGGGCGGTCGCGCCAGCGTCAAGGGCGTCTCCGGTATCTGGAACGACCTCACCGAGAACGTGAACTCGATGTCGCACAACCTCACCACCCAGGTGCGCAACATCTCCGAGGTCACGACCGCGGTCGCCGCAGGTGACCTCACCAAGAAGATCGACGTCAACGCCCAGGGCGAGATCCTTGAGGTGAAGACGACGGTGAACACGATGGTCGACCAGCTGTCGGCCTTCGCCACCGAGGTCACCCGGGTGGCGCACGAAGTGGGCAGTCAGGGGCAGCTGGGCGGTCAGGCCAAGGTCCAGGGCGTCACCGGTACCTGGAAGCAGCTCACCGACAGCGTGAACGGCCTGGCCGGGAACCTCACCACTCAGGTGCGCGCGATCGCCGAGGTCGCCAACGCCGTGGCCAAGGGCGACCTGACCCGCAGCATCCAGGTGGACACCCGCGGCGAGATGGAACAGCTCAGGGACAACATCAACCTGATGGTGTCCAACCTGCGCGAGACCACCACGGATCAGGCCGACGCCGACTGGCTCAAGTCCAACCTCGCCCGCATCTCCGGTCACATCCAGGGCCACCGCGACCTCAAGGAGCTGGCCCGGCTGATCATGACCGAGGTCACCCCGCTGATCAAGGCCCAGCACGGCGCCTGCTACCTGCCCGAGGACCAGAACAACGAGGGTGTCTTCCGCCTCTACGCGGGCTTCGGCTTCGACCCGCCCGAGGAGCGCCTGCGCATCCGCAAGGGTGTGGGCCTGGCCGGCGAGGCACTGTCCCAGCAGGTCGAACAGCAGATCTCCAACGTCCCTCCCGGGTACGTGACGATCCAGTCGGGTCTGGGCAGCGCCCAGCCGGGCCACCTGTACATTCTCCCGATCGTGACGGAGGGGCGCTCGCTCGGCGTGATCGAGTTCGCCTCCTACGAGGAGTTCCGGGAGATCCACAAGAACTTCCTCCGCCAGCTGGTCGCCCTGCTCGGCACCACCATCAACACCATCCTGGCCAACAACCGTACCGAGCACCTGCTCGAACAGTCCCAGCAGCTCACCAGCCAGCTGCGCGAGCGCTCCAACGAGCTCCAGCGCCAGCAGGAGGAGCTGCGCGGCAAGAACGCCGAGCTGCGCCAGAAGGCCACCCAGCTGGCCAACCAGAACCGCGCCATCGAACTCCAGAACCAGCAGATCCAGCGTTCCCGCAACGCTCTGGAGGAGCGCGCGCACCAGCTCCAGGTCTCGTCCAAGTACAAGTCCGAGTTCCTGGCGAACATGTCGCACGAACTGCGCACCCCGCTGAACAGCCTGCTGATCCTGGCCCGCCTGCTCGCCGACAACGCCGAGCAGAACCTGTCCGCCAAGCAGGTGGAGTTCGCCCAGACCATCCACAAGGCCGGCAGCGACCTGCTGCTGCTCATCGACGAGATCCTCGACCTGTCCAAGGTGGAGGCGGGCCGCGCCGAGGTGCAACCCAGCGAGGTCTCCATCGCGCAGCTGGTCGACTACGTGGAGGCCACCTTCCGCCCGGTCACCGGCGAGCAGGGACTGGCGTTCGCGGTGGACGTCTCCCCGGACATCCCCGGCACCCTGTGGACCGACGAGCAGCGCCTGCAGCAGATCCTGCGCAACCTGCTCTCCAACGCGGTCAAGTTCACCCCGCAGGGCGAGGTGCGGCTGCTGATCGAACCGGCCTGGGCGCTGGAGGACACCGACCTCGACATGTTCGTGGAGAACGAGGAGGTCATCGCGTTCACCGTCGCCGACACCGGCATCGGGATCGCGGAGGACAAGCTCCAGGTGATCTTCGAGGCCTTCCACCAGGGTGACGGCGGCACCTCCCGGCGCTTCGGCGGCACCGGGTTGGGCCTGTCCATCAGCCGGAACTTCGCCCGCCTGCTCGGCGGTGAGATCAGGGTGCAGAGCGTGGCCAACCAGGGGTCGACCTTCACCCTGCTGCTCCCGGTGCGCCTGCCCGACGATGCGGGGGAGGCCACCGACGCGATCCCCGCCATGGAGCCGGTCGCCGCACTCGAACCGAGCCGGATCGACCACGAAAGCCTCCCGGACCTGGGCGCCGACGACCTCGACATCGCCGACGAGGACTTCGACGCGGTTGTGGCCGCCCTGACCGACTCGGGGGAGGACCCCGAGCCGCTGCCGATGGTGCAGGTGCTCAAGTCGCCGGAACCTGCCGAGGCCGAGAGCACCGAGGAGGAGAGCGCCCGGGAGGCGGCCGAGGCCCGGACCGACCCGGAACGGCGCGCCGTCCTGGCCGGGCAGCGGGTGCTGATCGTCGACGACGACGTGCGCAACGTGTTCGCGCTGACCAGCGCTCTCGAGGCCCAGGGCCTGGAGGTCCTCTACGCCGACAACGGCCACACGGGGATCGAGAAGCTGGAGGCCAACGAGGACATCTCCCTCGTCCTGATGGACGTGATGATGCCCGAGCTGGACGGCAACCAGACCACCCAGCGGATCCGCGAGATGCCGCAGTTCGAGGACCTGCCGATCATCTCCCTGACGGCCAAGGCCATGCAGGGCGACCGGGAGCGCAGCCTCGCCGCGGGCGCCACCGACTACGTGACCAAGCCGGTGGACCTGGACCACCTCCTGGACGTGATGCGCAGGTGGCTCACGGCGGGTCCGGAGGAGACCAGGGCCGGTGCCGCGGGCGACGATCTCAGGGCCGCCGACACGGCCGGATCTCCGGACGGGCACAATGGCGCCACAGGTCACAACAACCACAGTGACACCAGGGATAACAGCCAAGCGAACGGGGACACTGGCAGCACCGGTAGAACCCCGACCGAAGACTCGGAGTAGCCAGCAGTGACTCAGAAGGCCAACATCCTTCTCGTCGACGACCGCGACGAGAACCTCATCGCGTTGGAGGCGGCCCTCACCTCCCTCGACCAGAACCTGGTCCGGGCCAATTCCGGTGAGGAGGCGCTGAAGCACCTTCTGGGAACCGACTTCGCGGTCATTTTGCTCGACGTGATCATGCCCGGCATGGACGGCTACGAGACCGCCGCGCACATCAAGCAGCGCGAGAAGACCAAGGACGTGCCGATCATCTTCCTGACCGCCCAGGAAGTCGATCGGCACCAGGTCTTCCGCGGCTACTCCTCGCGCGCGGTGGACTTCCTGATCAAGCCGTTCGACCCGTGGGTACTGCGCTCCAAGGTCGAGGTGTTCGTGGAGTTGCACCAGCTCAAGGCGCAGATGCGCGAGCAGGCCAGGTCCCTCCAGCGAGTGCTCAACCAGGAGACCGGCGAACCCGGCAAGGTCCTGGCCGAACAGCTCTCCCAGCGCTCCCGCCAGGTCCAGACCGACCTCACCGCGCTGCGCGAGCACGTCGTGGACAAGTACCAGGAGATCGACCAGCCCCTGGTGGACGCCGTCCGCCGGGTGGACCGCTCGGCCTCCCGCCTGTCCACCCTCGTCGACACCCTCCACGGCCCCGAAGAATAGGCCCGCCCTCCTCCCCGTGATCTTGCTACCAGAAGCAAGTTCGGCGCCGATCTTGCTTCTGGTAGCAAGATCACGGGGGTCAGGCCTCGCTGACCAGGACCCCCGGCGCCCCGTGCTCCGTGAACCAGGCGGCGAGCTCCCGCCCGCCGAGGACACGGGCCCGCCCGGTAGGTCCAACATCGGCGGTCCCGCGCACCCAGCCCTCGGCCCCGGCCACCTGACAGCCGTGCAGACGGGTGACCTCCATGAAGGCGGACCCGACCGGCCCACCCGGCCCGAAGCAGACCTCTCTCAGGTCGGCCCCACGAAGGTCCGCCCCGTCAAAGCTCGTACCGGCGGTGTAGGCGTCCCTGAACAACGCGCCGGGTAGCTCGGCCCGATACAGGTAGGCACGGATCAGCTGGGCCCCGCTGAAGTCCGCACCCGTGCCCAGGCCGTCGGAGAAGTCGGTTCGGCGCAGCCACGCACCCCTGAAGCTCGCGTGTTCGAACCGGGATCCCGGGAGCTCCGCCTTCGTGAAGTCGCACCGGTCGAACCGGCAGCCGCGGAGGTCGGATCGGTGGAGGCACTCCCACCTCATGTCGAACCCCGAGAGATCGGCCCCGCGCATGTCTTCGGTGCAGAGGCAGTGGCCGGGCTCCCCGCGGGCCCAGGCGAGGAGTTCCGTCACGGCGGCGGGGTCGTGGGGGAGGGACAGGGGTTCCCGCACGTGCCGTCTCCTGTGCTCTCTTACTGGGGCCGGGGCGGTAGGGCCAGGCCGATGTGTTCGCCGATCTCCTCGATGAGGCCGAGGTCGGCCAGGCGGAAGCTGCCGCGGTTGCTGCGGCGGATCAGGGTGAGGGCGCCTCGCACGCCGCGACTTCCCCTCAGCGGAACCGACAGCAGCGAACCCGCGCCCAGCACCGACAACAGCGGGGCGCCCGTGTCCGTGTGGCCCAGGACCGTCTCGTCCTCGATCAGCGGGAACAGCAGCGACTGGCCGCGGCCCAGGACCTCGCCGGGGATGTCGGAGTCGCCCGGGGTGAGCGCCGCGACCTCCTCGCGCTGGCCCCTGGGGGCGTCAGCCGGGCCGACCACGGAGGCGCGACGGGCTGCCTTGGGGCCCTCGGGCAGGTCGCAGACGTCGATGACCACCCAGTCCGCGTACGAGTCGGCCAGCAGGTCCGCCGCGTCGGTCAGGGCGAGGTCCTCGGTGGGCGTGGTGCCGCGCAGCAGCAGCCGGGTCATCCGGGTGAGCACGTCCAGCCTTCGGGCGGCCAGGACCACCACCTGGTCCTCCACCTCGGACTCCAACGGCGCGGGGCCTTCTTCTTCGGCGCCGTTCATCGGCGGGGACATCGCGACCAGCACCAGCGGCTGCGCCTCGGTGGGCAGTTCCAGACGCGTGAGGGTCAGGTGCACGTCCTCCGCCCAGCCGCGCTGGGCCAGCCGGGACTCCAGGTGGGCCGGGCCGTCCCCGCGCAGCACGGCGGCCAGCCACGACTGCATGGCCGCCCGTTTGCGCAGGTCCACGAAGTGGGTGAAGGGCTTGCCGGTGAGGTAGCCCGGGGCACTGCCCAGCTGGTTGGCCCCGGCGTTGTTGATCCGGCGGACGTAACCGTCGTGGTCCAACAGCACCACGGGCACGCTGAGTTCGTTGAACACGGCGCGCAACAGGACCCGGTCCCCGTCCTCTGCGGGTTTGCGGGGCCCGGGGGCTTCACTGTGCGAACGGGCCAGTTCGGCCCCGGCCGTGCCGAGCAGCCGCTCGGCGTACTCCAGCTCGGCCAGCGAGGCCTCGGCGGTGCCCTGGGCATCGTCCGGATACATGGCGTGCGTATTGCGCAAAGCGGCGATGCGCTCACTCAGAGCAGCGATCTCGCGTTGCAGATCGGCGAGGTTCTCCGACACGCTCACGGTCTCCCGATCGTCTTCGAGGGCTTCTTGCCGGTACCCGTCACGGCCGGGCCTGACACCGTTGGCTCCGATGTCCGCCCGCCGAAACCGGCGGCTGTCCGGTCGGGGGTCCCCCGAAGGTTACCGTTGGTCCTGGAACCCGGGAGTTTTCGGCAGGAGGTTCGGGCTGTGTGGATCGAACACCTCGCCCGTGACATCGGCGCGTTGGGGCAGGCGGAGAACACCACGCTCGAACGCGCCCTGGATCAGATGAGCAGGGCCGCCGCCCTCGGCGTCCCCGGCTGCTCGGCCGCCCTGGTGGTGGTCTGGCGCGAGGTGGTGGGCTCCGACGGCGCCATCCGCCACGTGGTCACCGACTACGGGGCGTCCCACGCCGACCTCTCCGAGGCCCTGGAACACCAGTACACGACCGACGAGGGCCCCACCGTGGAGGCGGTCCGGGAGATGCGCCAGGTCCGGGTCGCCGACGTGCTGCGCGAACACCGCTGGCCCCGCTACACGAGCATGGCGGTCCAGTGCGGAGACCGCTCCTCGGTCACCCAGCCCAGCAAGCTCTCCGGGGACACCGACGGCGACGAGGACCGGATCCTCACCTTCGGGGTGCACTCCGGCCGGGCCGACGCCTTCGACGAGGTGGTGGTCACCCAGCTCACCGCGCTGCTCGCCGAACACGCCGCCATGGCCCTGAACACCGCCGGCCGCCAGGCCGACGCGGCCCGCGAGTCCGCCCACATGCGCCGCGCGATGTCCGCGCGCACCCTGATCGACCAGGCCAAGGGCATCATCATGCACGCCCGGGGCTGCGACGCCGACACCGCCTTCACGGCCCTGCGGGAGGTCGCCCAGCGCAACCGCAAGAAGGTCGTGGACGTCGCCCGGGACCTGGTGGAGGAGAACACCGGGCCGCAACGGCCGCGCCGACCGCGGCCGAACGGTCGCTGAAGCCCCGGTTGCACAGACCTGACCGGGGTCGGGATGAGTCCCGAGCGTGACCGTAAGCCGTCATGATGAGGCAGGGAGTACGAACTGGGACGTCGAGGTGCGGTGGCGGTCGGTCCGCCCGGGGGCGCGCCGAACTCCGATCGGCGCACGTGAACGACAAGGAGAACCGAGCGTGACGTCAGACATCTCGATCCGTCGCGAGGATGGCGTCGTCGTCGTGGCCCCCGTGGGGGAGATGGACGCGGTCACCTCGCCCGCGCTCGCGGACGCCCTGGACGAGGTCCTGTCGGCGCCCCTGCCCAAGGGGGTGGTGGTCGACCTCGCCAAGGTGGGCTTCTGCGACTCCCGCTGTATCGGTGTGCTGGTCTCCGCCTTCCGGCAGGCCCGCGACCTCGGGCTGGGCCTCATCGTCGCCGAGCCCCAGCAGCAGGTGAACCGCCTGTTCGTGATCGCCGGGATCGACCAGGTCATCCCGATCGACGCCAGCATCGACCATGCCGTGGGAGCGCTCAAGGGCTGAGCCTGCCCTACGGGCTCTGCCGGTTCTCTTCGCCCTGCTGCTGTCGCTGCCCGGCCGGTCTCGGTTGTTCGGCGCGCACCCGCTCCTCCAGTCGCGCCTGTTGGTCAAACCGTGCCTGTTGGTCAAAGAAGTGCAGCCGCACCAGTGACCCCTGGTCGCTGCCGCTGATCTCCAGGAAGTCACAGCTCTGCCGGGCGATCCACAGCCCGTACCCGCGGGGGCGGAGCGTGTCGGCCGGGCGGTAGCCGACGAGCGGGTCGGTGAGGCCGCCCTGCTCGTCGAAGACGTCGCACACCCACCGGTCCTCGCCCCGCCACACGTGCACGCTGCCCTTGCCCGCGCCGTGTTCGAGCACGTTGGCGGCGAGCTCGTTCACCGCCACGACCACGCTTTCCACCCGGTCCCGGGGCAGCCCGACGGCCTCGCCCAGGGACGTGAGGTCCCCGCGCAGGCGGGGGAGCGACTGGCAGATCTCCAGGCGGTGCACCGGCCCGCGCACGGGGATCGGCTCCGGAGCCAGGGGGCGGCGCCCGAAGGCCTGGGTGCCCAGGTAGGCCGGGTTCGGTCGGGGCCCCTCCTCGTCCATCAGCGCCGGGTGGGTGGCACGGACCGCGGCGCGCACCCCCGGACCCAGGGTGCGCTGGTCGTGCACGCACAGCAGCCGCATGCTCATCGGGGCTAGCGCGGTGCTCAGCACCGACTCCAACCGGTGCCACTCGCGCAGTTCCATCGTGGAGCCGTCGCTGAGTTCGGCGAGCGGGGGCTCGGCGACCACGCAGACCGGCCCGGGGCCGTGGGCCAGGGCCAGCCGGTGCAGAGCGGCCAGAGTGCGCCCGGGGGCGTCGTAGAGGCTCTCCCTGGCAATGACGTCCACCCGGTCGCGCTCGTGCGGGGTGAGCCCGTCCAGGAGCGCGGCCGGGTCGGTGACCGAGAGCACCACGTGAGCGTCCTCGCGTACGGCGGATCTCAGCCGCTCCCGGGCCACCTCGTGGAACCGTCTCTCACGGCGAAAGAGCAGTCCCTGGTGTTCGAACGTCATCAGTGTGTGGGGCCGTTCAGTTGGCCGAACCGGACAGGAGGAGCTCCGCCTCGTCCTCTTCGACATCCTCGCGCACGGCCTGCTGCGGCCGGGAGCGCTCGTAGGCGATCTCGGTTTCGACGGCGATGCGCTGCCAGGTGAACCGGGAGCGGGCCCGGTCCACCGCGGCGATGCCGTAGGCGGTGCTCATGGTGGGCGTGTTCAGTACGGCGCGCACGGAGCGGGCGACCTCGTCGGGGCGGCCGAAGCGCATGAGCACGCCGCTGGTGCGGTGCAGGACCGCGCCGGGGACCGCCCCGGTGGCGGTCGCCACCACGGGCAGGCCGCAGGCCATGGCCTCCAGGACGGCGCCGCCGTAGGGGTCGTAGGAGGCAGCCGAGACGTACACGTCGGCCGAGCGCAGCAGACGCGGGAGCTCCTTGCGCTCCACCGGGCCGGTCAGGTGCACGCGGTCGTCGACCCCGGCCTCCTTGGCGAGCAGCTCGATCTTCCGGGCGTTCTCGTCCAGGGCCACTTCCTGGTCGTCCGCGGTGGAGACGAGCAGGAGTTCGGCCTCGGGTAGGCGGGTCATCGCCTCCACCAGACGCTCGGCGCCGCCGGCCTCGGTCAGGGAGGTGACCGAGATCAGCCGGGGTCGCTCCTCGCGGCGGGAGTGCCACGGCTCGGCCGAGGCGCTGCCCTCGACGCTGAAGTGGTCGGGGTCCACTCCGAACGGGACGACGCTCACGTGGTGGCGGGGCACGCCCAGGCGCGCCAGCTCGCCCTGCTGGTCGGTGGAGTTGACCAGGACGTGGTCGGCGCGGGAGGCGAGGATCGTCTCCATGCGGGCGCGGTCGGGCCGGTGGGCGAGGCCGGAGCGCTGCTCGCTGGCGTTGAGGGAGTGGAAGGTCTGGACGATCGGCGTCCCGCTCTGGTCCTTCTCGCTGTGCGCCTGGGCGTGCAGCGCGGCCAGGCCGCTGGTCCAGCCGATGGCGTGCAGGACATCCGGGCCGTCCTCGTCGAGGACGGCGGCGAGCGCGGTGCCGAAGGCTCCGGTGTGCTCGGCCTGCTCGCTGTCGTCGAGCGGTCGGGCGGGCCCGGCGTCCAGGTAGGTCACGGAGACGCCGCGGGCCATGCGCGTGCGGCCGTCGGGCTGCTCAGGGTCGCTGCGGCGCGCGTAGACGGTCACCTTGTGACCGCGCTTGGCGAGCTGACGGGACAGCGCGCACACGTGCAGGCTCGCGGGGCAGGCCGGTTCACCCCGGTGGGCGGGAAGGGGATTGGCGTGTTCGGCGACCATGGCGATCTTCACTGGGCTGAACTCCTTGGACACCGCCTTGGTGTCCGTCGTGGATGGGCCTGGGGGGACTCCGGAGCGGGGAGTCGGAATCCTCCCGGGAGCGACTGTGCGTTGTGGTCCGTCTCCGGCGCCCGGGAGGGGCGCCGGACCGCCCGGTCCGCCCGGACAGGGCGGCGGGTCCGGGACCTGGAGGACGGGTCAGGAAGCGAGTCAGGGGGATTCAGGGGATGAGATCTGGGGAACGGGTCCGCGAACCGGTGGAGGGGGATGCAGGGCAGCACTGGGCGCCGCACGCACGCGAGGTGTACGGACGGTGGATACCGGAGAGGGAAGGAGCTGGGAACGACGCACGACAAGACCACACCAAACGACCGTCGAAGGAAGGGTTCGAGCCACCGGGCGCACCTGGAAACGGGTCACTGAGGACCCAGGCGCCGCGCGGGGCGGGTCGTGTGTGTCTGCGTCTTAGACACCCAACGCCCCCCATTCTGCCAGACCGTGAGCGAGGCGACAACGTGGGTCCGATCGCCTCCGTGGCCCCACGGCACATCCGAAACCCCTCCGGCGTAACGGGTACCGGGTCCCGCACAGGCCCTCTGGTCTGCGGGTTGACCGAACCTGTCGGTTGGCCCTGTCGGCCGGGTCCCAGCAGCGCTACTGTCAGACCGGAACCGGACGACGGCACAACACACGTCCCAGGCTGAACCGTCGCAACACTTTTGGCGGCGAAAACCGGTGCGGGAACTGCATATCCGGGTGTTTTCCGCCATGATGTACGCGGATTTTGACTGACTCCGGCGGTGGCTCGGTACGGTTACAGAATCCAGACGTTGTACGGGACTCGACCAAGGCCCGGCGCCAGACGCCGGCCAACCGGCCATACGGCCGATGAAACGGGAGGAAGGGCGTATGGGTGTCGCTGGTGGGGAAGTCATTGTCACGGCCCTCACGCACCGGGGCGCTATCCGCCCCGCCAACGAGGACTCCGTGGTCATGGGTGCTCTCACCGTCGCCAGCGCGAACATGACCTCCCCGGTCCGCTGCGTGCTGCCAGTGAGTGAACCGGTCATTCTCGCGGTCGCGGACGGAATCGGCGGCCAGGCCGCGGGAGAGATCGCCTCCGAGCACGCGGTGCACCGGATGGCCGAGATGGGGCCGCGCCTCAACGGCCCGGAGGAGATCGCCCAGCTCCTCACCAACATCGACGAGGAGATCAAGGACCACGCGCTCCAACACACCGAGTTCTCCGGCATGGGGACCACGGTCGCGGGGGTCCTGCTCAACAGTGACGGCAACTTCTGGTTCAACGTGGGTGACTCCCGCACCTACCGCCTGGAGGGCCGCTACCTGCGCCAGCTCTCCGAGGACGACTCCCCAGCGCTGCCTCCCTCCGAGGACGGCCGCCCCGTCACCACCAACTTCATCACCCAGTCCCTGGGCGGTAGCTCGGGCGGGTCGATGCACCCCCACGTGGGACGGGACGAGGCCGCCGACCCCAGCGCCTGGCTCATGTGCAGCGACGGCCTGTCGGACCTGGTGCTGCCCGAGGAGATGGAGCGGATGATCGCCGAGGCAGGCAGCGACGAGGCGGCCGTGCACGCCCTGTGGCAGGCCGCCATGGAGGCGGGCGGCAAGGACAACATCAGCATCCTGCTGGCCCGTCGCCGCTAGAGGGCCGAAGAAGCCCACACGAACACGGGAGGGGCCCGCACGCGTCGGCGTGCGGGCCCCTCAGCCCTTGTGCCCCCTCAGCTGTCGCTGGGGGCCGTGCTGGCTATTTCTGGGCTGAGTCCCCGCCCGAACCCTCGTCCGAGCCCGCTCCGGGGCGGTTGCGCAGGCGCACCGCGACGAGCACGATAGCGCCGAAGGCGGCGACCGCCGCGACGATACCGGCCAGCACCATCACCGGGGAGGTACCGGACTCCTCGGCCGCTGTGTTCTCCGCGGTCGCGGGGGAGTCGTCGATGGTCTCCGCGTCCTCGGCGGGGGCCTCCTCGTCGGCCCCGGCCGGGTCCTCCTCGGGCTCCTCCGGGGCGGCGGCCGCGACGGCCTCCTCACTGACCGAGAAGGTCAGGGTGTCCTGGATCGGGTGGCCGTCGGAGGACACCACGCGGTAGGCGATGCTGTACTCGCCCGCCTCGCCGAGCGGGGCCAGGTCCACGGACACGTCGGTGCCGTCGAACTCCAGTTCTCCCTCCTGGTTCTCGGCGCCGTCGGGGCCGGTCACCACGATGGCGCTGCCGCTGCCGCCCGCCAGCGGGGAGTTGTTGAAGGTCAGCACGACCTCCTCGGGAACGGTGTCGAGGGCGGCGCCGTCCTCCGGGTTGGAGTCGATGAGCACGTCATGGGCGAAGGCGGGTGCGGGGGCCAGCAGCAGCGCCGCGGCGAAGGGGGCGAACAGGGCTGCGGTACGGATGGATCTCATGGTCTTCTCTCAGGCCGTTGCGGGTGCGGTTCGCGCCCGGAGGGCACGGGTCGGGGCCCGTTCTGCTCCGGGTGTTTCGTGAGGGACCGCCTCAGGCAGCCCCGCGACCGGACGGTCCGGGGCGGGGTCAGGAACAGAGGCGGAACGCGGACGAACCGGGAGGTCCGCGGGGGCCGTGCGCCGACGGCACGGGGGGAGGGGGCGCGCCGAGCCGGGGCGCGCTGAGAGTCCGGCCGGGCGTACCGAACGCGAGGTCGGGGACCCGGAGCAGGCGCGGAAGAGCACGGGAGAGGGCGGTGGCCAGGGACCAGAGCGCGGACTCTCCGTGGGCCAGCAGCGCGGCGGCGAGCAGGGCCGCCCACAGGTGTGCGAACAGCATTCCCGGGGCGAAGCCGAGGGCGTGGGAGAGCAGCCCGTGCCCGCTGTGGTCGGTTCCGTGGTCGAGCGCGACGAGGCCGGGCCCGGCCGCCTGGAGGATCAGGTGCAGGGCGACCTGTGCGAGGGCCATCACGGCGAAGATGTCGCCGAAGCCCCGCATGATTCGGGTGAACCGCCACAGGAGGCCGAAGAGGAACGCCGTGGCCAGGAGGAAGCCCCCGGCCCCGGCAGGCGTCTCGGCCCAGAGGTTGTGTCCGACCCAGGCAAGGCCTGTGGACGCGCCGGCGAGGAGAGCCGTGCGCATGAGGCGGAGTGTGCCGTGAGCGGGTCGCACGATAGTGAACCTAGGCTGTGCCCCCAGGGGTCGCAAGACCTCCGGACGTGAGAACGGGCTCGTTCGTCTCGGGGACTCGGGTCCGGATTGTCCGGGGACACGAGTTGGGGAGGCACAGGTGAGCCGCCGGGCGCGGGGTCAGCGGCTCGCGACCTCCCGCGCCCGGCGGCTCCGCCTTGCGCCTATCCCGCCGGTACCAGCTCGCGGCGCATGTAGCGACGCTGTTCTGGGGTGGTCCCACCCCAGACTCCATGAGCCTCACCAGCGCGAAGGGCCCACCGCAGACATTCCGGGCGAACAGTACAGCTGCGGCAGACGTCCAGGGCCTGCTCCGTGTCGGTGCGGCCGATCCCGGTGCTGCTCACCGGGAAGAAGATCTCCGGGTCGTACGAGCGGCAGTTTCCCTGCTCGACCCAGTCCTCGCTGTCGTGGTAAAGGCGATTCACGGACGCCTCCGATCCCTGGTCAGTGGTCCCCGCCGTGGTTCTACGGCAGGGGCGACGAAGTTCGAGTCCGCACTGCCGTCTCGGGGATGCGCGTCCCTGATGGCCTGCGGCGAAGCGGTGCGACTAATTGTAGTACTACATGAGGTCGTACTACACAGAGTCTGATGGAAACTCGGCGATTCATCAAGGACGTTCAGCTGTGTCGAGGAGCTTCGTGCCCCTGTCGGCGTCAAGGGAGCGGGGCGATTCGGGCAGGAGATGACAAGCTGGCGTGTCGCCGCGGGGGTGCGAGAAATTCCTGCGTACAGGTGGTTCCGAGAGTCGGCAGGCGTAGCGTGTGACGTGCGGGGTCGCCTGGATCGCGCGTTATGTCGCGAGCTTTCCACCGAATTGATGTGACTTAACGCACGCTTAATATTCCTCGCGGAGGCTCTATGTTTGACCCTGACGGATGTCGGTGGCCCATCGCCGGGTGCGTTCTCACCCTGGGCTACGCGAGTCCGCTCCCGGGGTCGAATCCCCTGATAGGCAGGGCGTGAGCAGGGCGGACAGCCACTACTGCGCGTCACCTGAAAGCCCGGCTCAGAGTGGACTCAAGCTGCTAAATAAACGAGTCCTACCCACTCAGAATCCCCTTAAACATCTGCGCGGAATCTCGCTGAAACGTCTTTGACCTTCGTTCGCTAAGTTCGATCGACGTGCCACATCTACGAACGAACCTCCAAGCACGCGACCGAACTGAAGGCGGGGCTGTGAGCTCCCAGACCGCAGAGGCCGCGCGCCGTGAAGGCGTGCGCCTTTCGCACCCTTCCCCGGAGGACGGGCCGCACATGTGGCGGTTGGCCGGCGAGACGGGGATGGACGTCAACTCTCCGTACGCCTACACGCTCTGGTGCCGGGACTTCGCCGCGACCAGCGTCGTGGCGCGGGACACCGACGGCCGGGTGGCGGCCTACGTCACCGGTTACGTCCGTCCCGACAGCCCGGACACGTACTTCCTCTGGCAGGTGGCCGTCGACTCCGCGTACCGGGGTCAGCGGCTGGCCCGCCGGATGCTCGACTTCATCGGCGACGCGATCGCCGAGCAGGGCCTTCAGTACCTCGAAGCGACCGTCACTCCCGACAACGAGGCCTCCCGAGCCCTCTTCGCGTCCTTCGCGCGGAGCCGGCAGACCGAGGCCGTGTGGAGCCCGCTCTTCGGCGAGGAGCACTTCCCGAAGCACGGTGACGAGCCCCACGAGCCCGAGGACCTCGTCCGCATCGGACCCTTCGGCTCGCACCCCGCCACCGACGACTGACCATCCGCACCGGATCAACTCGATCCTGTACCCACCCCTCGTCTAAGCCATGAGCCCACGAAGTTGGGGAAAGGAACCAAGGAACAGCACCATGGATACCTTCCAGCGCCTCGAGTCCGAAGTCCGCGGATACTGCCGGAACTGGCCGGTCGTCTTCGACAAGGCGGTCGGCAGCCACGTTTATGACGAGTCGGGAAAGCCCTACCTGGACTTCTTCGCCGGGGCCGGATCGCTTAACTACGGTCACAACAACCCCGAGCTGAAGACCTCGCTCATCGAGTACCTGACGGACGACCGCATCGTCCACAGCCTCGACGCCTACAGCGTGGCCAAACGCGAGTTCCTGAAAACCTTCGAGGAACTCATCCTCAAACCGAGGAACCTGGACTACAAGATCCAGTTCCCCGGCCCCGCGGGCAACAACGCGGTCGAGGCCGCGCTCAAACTGGCCCGCAAGTACACCGGTCGCCAGACCATCATCAACTTCACCAACGGCTTCCACGGCATGACCCTGGGCGCCCTGGCCGTCACCGGCAACTCCATGAAGCGCGGCGGCGCCGGCGTTCCGCTGGACCACGTGGCGACCATGCCGTTCGACAACTACCTCGACGGCAAGACCCCGGACTTCCTGTGGCTGCGCACGCTCCTGGACGACAGCGGCAGCGGCCTGGACGCCCCGGCCGCCGTCATCGTCGAGGGGATCCAGGGCGAGGGCGGCATCAACGTCGCCAGCGCCGAGTGGCTGCGCGGGCTCTCCGACCTCTGCCAGGAGTACGGGATCCTGCTGATCCTGGACGACATCCAGATGGGCTGCGGCCGCACCGGCAGGTTCTTCAGCTTCGAAGAGGCCGGCATCGTCCCGGACATCGTCACCCTGTCCAAGTCCATCAGCGGCTACGGCCTGCCGATGGCGCTCACGCTGTTCAAGCGCGAGCTGGACGTGTGGGAGCCGGGCGAGCACAACGGCACCTTCCGCGGCTTCAACCCGGCCATGGTCACCGGTGCCGAGGCGCTGCGCCGCTTCTGGAGCGATGACGCCTTCGCCGAGGCCACCATCGCCAAGGGCAACATGGTCGAGGCCCGCCTCGCCGAGATGGCCGCCGAGCACGCCGACTTCGGCGCGCACGTGCGCGGCCGCGGCCTGGCCCGCGGTCTGGCCTTCGACGCCGAGGGCGACATCGCCAAGAAGGTCGCCGCCGAGTCCTTCGACCGCGGCCTGCTCCTGGAGACCTCCGGTCCCGAGGACGAGGTCGCCAAGCTGCTCCCGCCGCTCACCGCGACGGAGGAGGAGCTGACCGCCGGCCTGGACATCATGGCCGACGCCGCCCGCGCCGCCGTCAAGGCCGCCGCGCAGCCCGCCTAAGAGCGGTTCAGCCGCCGGGACAGCCGTCCCGGCGGCGGTGCCCGAACGCCCCAGTGGCGCTTTCGGGCCGACGGGTTCCACCGAATTCGGTGCCGGGGCCGGTCGCCACCCCTACCGGGGTGCCGGTCGGCCCCGTACCGTGTATCACCAGCGCATACAGCGCGCATCAGAGCGTGAAGGAGACACAAGTGATCGTTCGCAGTCTGGACGAGGTCAACGACACCGACGCTGACATCAAGACCGAGAACTGGCGCAGCCGTCGGATCGTCCTGGCCAAGGAGAAGGTCGGCTTCTCCTTCCACGAGACCGTCCTGTACGCGGGCACCGAGTCGACGTTCTGGTACGCCAACCACATCGAACTCGTGCACTGCATCGAGGGCGAGGCCGAGCTGACTAACGAGGAGACCGGGGAGAAGCACATCATCACCCCGGGCACCCTCTACCTGCTCAACGGCCACGAGAAGCACACGGTCCGCCCCAAGACGGACTTCCGCGTCCTGTGCGTCTTCAACCCGCCCGTCACCGGGCGCGAGGTCCACGACGAGAACGGCGTCTACCCGCTGGTCGTCGAAGAGGACGCCAACGCGTAGTCACACCGACGCGTAGGCACGTCGAAGCGTAGCCCTCGGGGCACACAGCGTCGCCAGAACGGGCGGGGTTCATTCATTTGAGCCCCGCCCGTTCGCGTGCGGAGGGTAGTGACCCCTGGGTAACGGGCATAAGAACCCATAGTCACTAAGCACAGGTGGCCAGCTCGGAGGGGCTGTCTCATCGGGTCACTCGATGAGATGCGACTCATAACCAGTGCATAACGGACTAAACATGTTCAGTTACTGCACGGCGGGCCCGGGGAGGGAGAACCCCGTACCAGTGCCGTCGTCCCACGCACCCGGGCGACGGCGACTGCCGCGGTACCGCGCCGCGGAAGCGCCTACACGAGGCGATCCACCATCCGAACGCGCGGCGCCCTCGCCCTGTCCTTCGGGCGAAGGCTCCGCTATCGCGAGTTTTCGAGGAGCAGTCGTGAAGAATCAGGGACCAGCGCGTCGGCGGGGAACCTGGGGGCGCCGAGACGCTCTCCGTCTGGCCGGGGTCGGTGCGGCAGTGACCGGACTCGCAGCGTGCAGTCGAGTCGACAACGGCGGTGGCGGTACCGGGGCCGACGGTGAGGAGGGGCAGAGCACCCTCGAGCGCCTGCGTGAACAGGGATTCGTGGCGGTGGCCCTGGCCAACGAGGTGCCCTTCGGCTTCGTGGACTCCTCCGGTGAGGCGGCCGGGCAGTCCCCGGCTGTGGCCCGAGCGGTCTTCGAGGAACTGGGTGTCCCGGAGATCCAGGCGTCGGCAACCTCATGGGACGGTCTGATCCCGGGTCTGCAGGCCAACCGCTACGACGTCATCGCCGCCGGTGTGTTCATCACCCCCGAGCGCTGCGAGCAGGTCTCGTTCACCGAACCGACCGCCACCTCGCCCGAGGCCTTCCTGGTGGACGAGGGCAACCCGCACGGCATCCAGCACTTCGAGGACTTCGCCGACAACCCCGACCTCACCCTCGCCGTGCTCAACGGTTCGGTGGAGCAGACCTACGCCGAGTACTTCGGCGTGCCCGGCGGCCAGCTGGAGCTCATCCCGGACCAGACCCGCGGTTTCGAACTGCTGCAGAGCGGTCGCGTCGACGCGGTGTCCATGCTGGCGGTGTCCCACACCTACCTGCTGATCGAGCGTGACCTCGAGGACGAGTACACCGTCACCGACCCCTTCTACCCCGTGATGAACGACAACGAGGAGAAGGGCTGGGGCGGGCTGTGCGTCCGCCAGGAGGACGAGGAACTGCTCTCGGAGATGAACCGGGTCATCGGTGAGTTCAAGGAGAGCGGTCGTCTGCTCGAGCTCGGCGAGGAGTGGGGCTTCACCGAGGACGACCTGCCCGACGAGACCACCACAGCGGAACTCTGCGAGGGCTGATCCCTCGTGGAGTTTCTTCTAGAACAGTGGCCACGCTTCGTTGACGGAGCGTGGCTCACCATCCAGCTCACGCTCGGCGGCATCGTCTTGGCCTTTGTCCTGGCGATGTTCTTCGGCATTTTGGGCACCGTCCAGCACTGGCTGGCCAGGGCCGTCGCCACGGTGTACGTGGAGGTGTTCCGGGGCATCGCGGCACTGGTCGTCATGTACTGGTTCATCTACGCCCTGCCCGTGGCGACCGGCTTCCAGTTGGACGACATGTTCGCCGCGATCCTGGCGCTGGGTCTGAACCTGGGCGCCTACGGGGCCGAGGTGGTGCGCTCCTCGATCAACGCCGTGCCCAAGGCGCAGATCGAGGCAACCGTCTCACTGAACATGTCCTGGCTGCAACGCATGCGACTGGTGGTCCTGCCCCAGGCCTGGGCGCAGATGCTGCCCACGTTCGGCAACCTGGTCGTGGAGCTGATGAAGGCGACGGCCGTGGTCTACCTGGTGGGTCTGCACGACCTCTCCTGGGTCGCCGACGACCTGCGCCGCCTGTCCGGCGAGACGATCCCGGTCTTCCTCGTGGCCTTCGCCCTCTACTACCTGATCGCCCAGGTCCTGATCTTCTGTGTGCGGCTGCTCGAACGCAGGGCCAACCAGAAGCTGGGTAGGACCCCGCCGTCAGGTGGCGGGATCTTGGGGCTGCTGCGACCCCCGACGGTCGGTACGAAGGTGGGGGTGGCCAAGTGAGCGGGTTCTGGGATTTCGAGTACACCGGTCAGGTCATGCCCGACCTGTTGAGCGGTCTGCTGGTGACGATCCAGGCGACGGGGATCGGCTACGCCCTCGCCCTGACCCTCGGTCTGGTCATCGCGATGGTTCGGCGCGTACCGCTCTTCGGCTCCATCGTGCACTTCTTCATGGAGTTCATTCGCACGACTCCGCTGGTGATCCAGCTGGTGTTCGTCTTCGCGCTGGCCCCGGCCAACGTCTCGGCGTTCACCATCGGTGTCGTCGTCCTCGGTATCCACTACGCGGCCTACACCGCGGAGGTGTACCGCTCGGGCATCGAGGGTGTGGCCAAGGGCCAATGGGAGGCGGCCCGGGCCCTGAGCCTGCCGGGCACGCGGACCTGGGGCGCCATCGTGCTGCCCCAGGCCATCCGCAAGGTCATCCCCGCACTGGGCAACTACCTGATCGCGATGTTCAAGGACACCCCCTTGCTCTTCGCCATCGGAGTGGTGGAACTGCTGGCCGTGGCACAGCAGGTCGGAAGCAGGGACTTCCGCTACGTGGAGACGTTCACCATCGTCGGTCTCCTCTTCCTCGTGGTGAGCGTCCCCTCCGCGATTCTGATTCGACGACTGGAGAAGCGATATGTCGCCGTCTGATACCCCCGAGAACACGACGGCACCGGGTGTCGAGGGCGATGCCGCAGGCGAGCCGCTGATCGTGTTCGACCAGGTGGTGAAGCGCTTCGGCGACCTCACCGTCCTGGACCATCTCGACTTCAACGTGGCGGCCGGTGAGCGCGTCACCCTGATCGGGCCGAGCGGTTCGGGCAAGACCACCATCCTGCGCCTGCTCATGACCCTGGAGAAGGTCACCGAGGGGCATATCCGGATCGGTGGCGAGCCGTTCAGCCACATGCCCCGGGGCAGCGGCCTGGTCCCGGCCAGCGAGAGCTACCTGCGCCGGCGCCGCAAGAGCATCGGCATGGTTTTCCAGCAGTTCAACCTGTTCCCCAACATGACGGTTCGCAAGAACATCATGGAGGCGCCGGTCCACGTCCTGGGCCTGAGCAAGGACGAGGCCAGCGAGCGGGCCGCGGAGCTGCTGGACCTGGTGGGGCTGGGCGACAAGATCGACGCCCACCCGACCCAGTTGTCCGGTGGCCAGCAGCAGCGCGTGGCGATCGCCCGCGCCCTGGCCATGCGCCCGGAGATCCTGCTGCTGGACGAGGTCACCTCCGCCCTCGACCCGGAGCTGGTGGCCGGCGTGCTGGACGTGCTGCGCGAGGTGGCCGAGACCACCGACATCACGATGCTGTGCGTGACCCACGAGATGGGTTTCGCGCGCGACGTCTCGCACCGCGTGCTGATGTTCGACAAGGGCCGGATCGCCGAGGAGGGCCATCCGGACCAGATCTTCGGCGACCCCCGCGAGGAGCGGACGAAGTCCTTCCTCAAGTCGGTCCTGGAGAACGGCCACTAGGTTCGGCTCCGTGTGCCGCGAAAGCTGAGGGCGCCGACCGGATCGTCATTGCGATCCGGTCGGCGCCCTGCTGATTTTCCACCGCGACGTCACCCCCTGTGCGTGTGTCGCCCCTGTTGACAGCCGGGCGACGACATACCGTAGTCATTAAGTCGCGTTTAGTTTCCCCTGGTGGAGAATGTGTGTTCTGAGACAGGGGGGACGCTTGTGACCATGGTGCGAAGATGGGGGCTCACCGGGGGGCTCGCCCTTGCCGCGGTCCTGCTCGGCGGCGCGCTGTTCGCCCATCCCGTGCTGCGCGGCGACGTCTTCGGGGACGGCGCCGTGCTGTTCCTGATCACCTGGTTGCCGATGCTGATCGCCGGGGTCATGGCCTGGGGCCTCGTGCAGGCGTTCGGTCGGCGGGGCGAGCTCGACAGGCGCGTCTCCGTCGCCATGGGCGGCCACCCCATGAGCCGCGAACTCAGCTGGATGGTGCTCCTGCTGGGCTGTTTCATCGCGTCGATGGTCGTGTTGTCCTGGATCTTCGCCGTCTACAGCGAGGAGACGGGGATCGCCCCGGATCTGGCGATGTCGGCTTCCCTGGTCTCCCGGTTGCTGTTCCTGTTCGCGCTTCCACTGCTCATCATGGACCGCTCGGGGCTGACCGTGGACGGCAAGGGCACCGCCATGCCCGCGATCGCGCTGAAGGTGGCCGAACTCTGGCGCTGGCTCGGGCTGATCCCCGTGGTCGCCGCGGTCGGGCTGATCGGCTACCTCATCACCCCGCACATCGGACTGCCCTCCCCCTCCCTGGCCCTGTACGCGCTGCTGGTCGCCTTCACCGTGATCGCCACGTGCGAGGAGATCTTCTTCCGCGGCATGATGCAGACCCGGCTGGAGCAGTTCATGGGCCGCTGGGGAGGCATCGTGATGACCTCGGTGGTGTTCGCGCTGACCTACGCGCTCATCCAGCCCTACGACGCCGTCTCCCAGCTTCCCGGCCACGACCTCATGCACGACACCGGCCTGGCCCTGCTCACCTACGGCGCCGCGAGTCTGCTCTACGGCTACCTCTGGGCGTGCTTCCGCAACACGTGGATCAACGTCCTCATGCGTGTGGCGATGTTCGTGCTCCTCCTGCCGCCCGACCTCCGCATCGGCATCGGCCAGTAGAACGGCATCGCCCGGTAGGCCATTCGCCGAACTCCCCGGAAAACTCGTCAGACCACGCGTCCTGCCAGGTCAGGTAGGGCGCGTGGTCGCGTCGTGAGCGAAAAGTTGCCCCGAATCCCAGGACACGGGTGTGGATATGGGTACAGAAGCTGCATAGCAGCCGTGTTGCGGTCATTTTCCCCTCATGGGGTTGTCACCGTGCGGTCATGAAAAAGGGGGAGTCTGCCCACTGTGAGCACGGAATCAGCGCCAACGCCAGCGGGTCCCACTACCACCGCCGAACTGCCCGTCGACAGGTTCATGGACCGAGAGGAGGGATGGCTCCGCTTCAACCAGCGGGTCCTCGAACTCGCCGAGGACGAGAACATCCCGCTGCTCGAACGGACGCGGTTCCTCGCGATCTTCTCCAACAACCTCGACGAGTTCTTCATGGTCCGGGTCGCCGGACTCAAGCGCCGCCTGGCCACCGGACTGTCCGTCGCCTCGGCCAGCGGACACCACCCGCGGGACCTCCTGGAGCGTGTCTCTCTGTTCACGCACGACCTCATGCTGCGCCAGACGGCCTGCTTCGAGGACAGCGTCGCCCCGGCCCTGGCGGAGGAGCGCATCCGCATCGTCCGGTGGAACGAACTGGACACCGCCGAGCGCGAGTACCTGCACGGCTACTTCCGCCGCTCCATCTACCCGCTGGTGACGCCGTTCGCGGTCGACTCCGCGCACCCGTTCCCCTACATCTCCGGGCGCTCGCTCAACCTCGCCGTCACCGTGCGGGACCCCCAGGACGACCGGCGCATGTTCGCGCGGGTCAAGGTGCCCAGCTCACTGCCGCGCTTCATCGAACTCACCGCGCACGGCGGCGGCCGCTTCGTCCCGGTCGAGGACATCATCGCCGCCCACCTGCCCCAGCTCTTTGAGGGCATGCAGGTGGTCGAGCACCACGCCTTCCGGGTCACCCGCAACGCCGACCTCGAGGTCGACGAGGACGAGACCGACGACCTCGTCCAGTCCCTGGAGAACGAACTCCTGCGCCGCCGCTTCGGTCCGCTCGTGCGCCTGGAGGTGGAGCAGACCATCAGCGACGAGGTCCTGCTCATCCTGCGCGAGGAACTGGGCGCCGAGGAGGAGGAGATCTACCGGGTCCCCGGGCCGCTCAACCTGGCAGGGCTCGCCCAGATCGCCGACAGCGACCGCCCCGACCTGAGCTACCCGCCCATGGTCCCGGTCGAACCGCGCGCGCTGACCTCCGGCGACCTGTTCGCGGCCATCCGCGAACGCGAGATCCTGGTCCATCACCCCTACGAGTCCTTCGCCACCACCACCGAACGGTTCCTGGCCCTGGCCGCCATGGACCCCAAGGTCGTGGCGATCAAGCAGACCCTCTACCGCACCAGCGGGGACTCACCCATCGTGGAGTCGCTCATCGAGGCGGCCCGCGGCGGCAAGGAGGTCGTGGTCCTGGTCGAGATCAAGGCCCGCTTCGACGAGCAGAACAACATCCAGTGGGCCCGCAAGCTTGAGGAGGCCGGCTGCCACGTGGTCTACGGCGTGATCGGCCTCAAGACCCACTGCAAGCTGTCCATGGTGATCCGCCAGGACGACGACGGCCTGCTGCGCCGCTACTGCCACGTCGGCACCGGCAACTACAACCCGAGCACCGCCCGCGTCTACGAGGACCTCGGCCTGTTCAGCGCCGCCGCCGAGGTGGGCGAGGACGTCAGCGACCTCTTCAACAGCCTCACCGGGTTCTCCCGCAAAAAACACTACCGACGGCTGATGGTCGCGCCTGCGGCGCTGCGCAAGGGGCTGCTCCAGCAGATCGAGACCGAGGTGGACAACAGCCTCAAGGGGGAGCCCGCCCACATCCGGATCAAGGTCAACTCCCTGGTCGACGAGGAGATCATCGACGCCCTCTACCGGGCCTCACAGGCGGGGGTCAACGTCGACCTGTGGGTGCGCGGCAGCTGCGTGCTGCGCGCCGGGGTGCCGGGGCTGTCCGACAACATCCGGGTGCGCAGCATCCTCGGCCGTTTCCTGGAGCACTCCCGCGTGTTCGTCTTCGCCAACGGCTGGCGGCCCAAGGTGTGGATCGGCAGCGCCGACCTGATGCCCCGCAACCTGGACCGGCGCGTGGAGGCACTGGTCCGGATCGCCGATCCGGAGCAGTGCCGCCGGTTGGTGGGCATCATGGACCTGGCGATGTCCGACAGCACCTCCTCGTGGCGGCTCGAACCCGACGGCACATGGACCCGGGTCACCCACGACGAGGAGGGCCAACCGCTGGTCGACCTCCAGGACACCCTGCGCGGCGACCGGCACCTGAGAGTGGTGGACGGGTGAACACCCACGAGTCCGGGACCGAAGGTTCCGAAGATACCGACGTTTCCGAAGGGTCTGGCCCAGAGAGCAGCGCCACGGAGACCACCGGCACGGAGAGCGCGGATATCCGTGTGACCAGTGCCTTCCCGCCGCGGGACACCGCGGTGGGCGGGTACCTGGAGCCGATCCGGGCAGGCGGGGCGGTGCTCTGGCGCGACGCCGGGCGGGGCCGGGAGGTCGTCCTCATCCGCCGCCCGGACCGGGGCGACTGGACCCTGCCCAAGGGCAAGCTCAAGAACGGCGAGCACCCCATCATCGGCGCCGTCCGCGAGGTTGAGGAGGAGACCGGCGTGACCCCCGTGATGGGGCGCCGACTCCCGCCGCAGCGCTACCTGAAGGACGGTTGGCCCAAACAGGTGGAGTGGTGGGCGGCCACCCCGGCCCAGCCGGGTGGGGAGATCGACTACGAACCCAACGAGGAGGTGGACGTGGTCGAGTGGGTCTCCGTGGAGGAGGCCCGCACCCGCCTGACCTACGACCACGACGTCCAGGTCCTCGACAACTTCCGGGCCGGTCCCGCACGGACCTTCCCGGTCATCCTGCTGCGGCACCTGTCCGCGGGGGAGAAGCGGGCCTGGAACGACAACGACCTGCTCCGCCCGCTCGATGCCTCGGGCCGCTCCGACGCGCTGGCGCTGCCGCGGGTCCTAGCGGCCTACGGGAGCCCCGGCGCGGTGTCCTCGGCCGCGGCGCGCTGCACGGAGTCCCTGCTGCCCTACACCGTGGAGTGCGACGCCCCGATGCGCACCGAACGCGCCTTCACCGTGGGGCGCGAGGGCAAGGGCTACGAGGTGGAGGAGGCCCGGGAGGCCTTCGCGCGGATCCTGGCCGAGGGGCGGCCCGCCGTGGTGTGCACCCACGGGGAGTTGATCCCGCATCTGATGACCGAGGCGCTCACCAGCCTGGGCGCCCCGCTGTCCCAGCAGCGCGCCCTGCGCAAGGGTTCCTTCTGGGTCGTACACGTGTCCCAGGACGGGAAACTGGCAGGGGTGGAGCGACACGGGGTGCGGGAGTGAACCGCGTCTGTCGGGCCGGGTAGGGGAGTGCTCCCGAGCGGTGACATGATGCGGTCATGGCCAAACACATGGTGGCTCGGAGCGTCGTCGTCGACGCCCCGGCCAAGAGGATCTTCGACCTCGTCGCAGCACCGTCCCGGCACCCCGAGATCGACGGGTCGGGCACGGTCCAGAGCGCGCTCTTCGGTCCGGAACGGCTGGAGCTGGACTCCGAGTTCGGGATGGACATGAAGATGCTCGGGCTCCCTTACCGGATGACCAACCGGGTGGTGGAGTTCGAGGAGGGCCAGCTCATCGCGTGGAAGCACGTGGGGTCGCACCGCTGGCGCTACGAGTTCGAGGAGCTGCCGGAGGGCGGGACCCTGGTCACCGAGACCTTCGACTACTCGCGGGGGCAGGTGGGCTTCTACATCTTGAGCGGGGCTCCGGCACGCAACGCCCGCGGCATCGAGCGGACGCTGGAACGCCTCAAGGAGCTGGCGGAGGCCGAGGAGGCCGCGCAGGCCTGACGGTCGCGGAGACCTGTCGGCCGTGCAGGTCTGCCCTTCCTTCCCGAACACACCTGGGCCCCGGTCGCGTGACCGGGGCCCAGGGCGTTCGGCCGACCGAGGAGGTCAGGACCGGGAGACAGTGGTCAGCGGCCAGAGGCCGACGGCTAGTAGTAGTAGCCGTAGTCCTTGCCCTTGTCCTTGTGGCCCTTGTGCCAGTGCTTGCCCTTGTCGTCCTTGTCCGACCAGTAGCCGTAGCCGTGGCCCTGCTCGACCACCGTGCGCTGGAGGTCGTAGTAGCCGTCATAGCCGTCATAGCCCTTGTGCCCCGCGGCGGCGGGGGAGGCGGCCATGGCGACGGCGGCGCCGGTGGCGGCGGTCATGAGGGCGAGAGCAACGAAGCGCTTCACACGAAATCCTTGCTTTGAGTAGCGAGAAAATTACTAACAGTGGTGACTGTAGGTCGGCTTCGCTCGTTTGGCCAGTCCATCGGAGCCCAAAGCCACGGACTTTTCGGTTCAGCCGCAGCTCAACCGTCAGACACGGCACCCGCCCAAATGCCCTAAAGTTCGGCAAGGGCCCGCGTTCTCCGCGCCTCCCGGCCGCCGCGGTGTCGGCTGAACCGGCCCGAAGCGGTGCCGGCTGGTCCGGTCCGTCGAAAGTACTGAACGTGGTGCCGGTCGAAGCGGGAAGTCGGGAGTCCAGTAGTGGTGGGAACGAGCTTGGGTGACGTGTGGCAGGACGTGCTGTCCGTCCAGCCCGACCCGGAGCAGTGGATCATCGTCACGACGGCGGTGGTGGCCCTGGCGACCGTGTTGCTGGGTCCGCCCTGGCGGGTGGCGCGCAACGTCGTCACCATCGTCCACGAGGGAGGGCACGCGCTGCTGGCCCTGTTGAGCGGGCGCCAGCTGACCGGTATCCGGCTGCACTCGGACACCTCCGGGGTGACGGTCTCCCGCGGCAAGCCCACGGGTATCGGCATGATCCTCACGGTCTTCGCCGGCTACATCGCCCCGAGCGTGGTCGGCCTGCTGGGCATTCTCATGCTGATGTCGGGCCGCATCACCGCGCTGCTGTGGCTGAGCATTGTCTTCCTCGCCGCCATGCTGGTCATGATCCGCAACTTCTACGGCGTGCTGTCGATCGTGCTCACCGGCGCGGTGGTTTTCGGTGTCAGCTGGTTCACCCCGCACGAGGTCCAGGCGGCGTTCGCCTACTTGTTCATCTGGTTCCTGCTCTTCGCCGGGGTGCGGCCGGTCCTGGAACTTCAGTCGCAGCGCATGCGCAACCCCTCCCCGCAGTCGGACGCGGACCAGATGGCACGCCTCACCGGCCTGCCGGGCACCTTCTGGGTGATGGTGTTCCTGCTGGTGAACGCGGCCGTCACCGGGCTGGGCGTGTGGCTGCTGTTCTTCTGACCCCGGACATGACAAGGGGCCCCGCGTTGCGACGCGGGGCCTTTCGTGTACCTCGGACGGGTATGCGCCTCGGATGGGCGCGTGCGGAGTGCTCCGCGGGACAGGCCTAGGGCAAGTGTTCGCCGAACACGCTCTAGCTGGCGGTCTGCGGGGCGGCGAGCGCCTGGGCGACCGAGGCGAACACCGGGATGCGGGTGTCCAGCGAGGTCACGCGCAGGGTCTGCATGACCCGCGGCACCGGAGCGGCGATCACCAGAAGGGCCTGCTGCTCCTTGGCGGTCTTGTGCGCGCGGATGAGCACGCGCAGCCCGCTGGAGTCGATGAACCGCAGGTCGGAGCAGTCCAGCACGACGCGGCCGAAGGGCTGCGTGGTCAACGCCTCCGTGACCGCTTCCTGAAAGCGGCCCTCGGTGGCCATGTCGATCTCCCCGTCCAGGGCCAGGACGCGTCCGGACTCGTGGAGGGTGGAGGAAATGGTCAGGTCGGGCATTGCGACTCCGGCGTACTCGGGCCGTGCCCGAAGGGTCGGCGAGGCAGGCCGCACGTCGCCCCACCGGGGGCGCGTGGTGACCGGTGCGCTGGTTGCGTTACCGCGTGAGCCAAACTGATGGTTCATCAAGTTCCTTGCGTGGTACCCCGGGCTGGGAACCGGGGGAGGAAACGCCTTTCTCGCCTGGTTTGCTCGGAAAAGCACGGCACCCTTGGAACGCCTGGGTCGGGGCCCAAAGTTCCTGGTGCTGTGCGTGTCATCGGTGTGACGTGCGTCCGTGCGACGTGCGCTCGAGGGCTCGGAGCTGGTTCCTTCTGTGGCCCCGGCCCGGCTGGTTCGCCGGAGTCCGGTGGCCGTGTCCGGCCCTGTGCTCGTAAGAACCCGCCTGCGGTGGCGGTCATTCCCCGGTGGGTATCGGCGGGGAACGGTGGCTGGGCCGGTGATCCCCTGGCGTTCCCGACTCCCGTGCGCTCTGTCAGGGCGCTGGGATCTGTGTCACCGGGGTAGTTCAGCCTCGGACTTTACCATAGCGCCGTGGCCGATTCGTGACGTGAGAGACGCCGGGTCGTGCCCGTGCGCTTTGCTCTTCGCGAGGTTTCTGGTGTATGAGTCATGTCCTTTGGACGCACTCGGGCTCCTCGCGGTTCACCCCTTGCGGCTCCTGTTCCCGCTGCTGAAGTGCCCAGACGCAGGCGGAGAGGGTGAGCGGCACCGCCACGGTCAGCGCCAGGGCGGGGATTGCCACGCCCGAGTCGTTGGCCGCGAAACCCACCAGCGCCGTCACCAGGGAGCCGGTCAGCCCCGCTCGGAGTGTCGGAGCACACTCGAAGGCCTGCTGGAGCGCCCCGATCCGCCATTTTCCTGGCCGGTTGAGGACAGCGAAGAGGAACAGCAGGGCCACAGCGGCCAGCAGGGTGAGCTGCCAGTTGCCCAGCGTGCCCAACATCGCGCCGAGCTTGCGGGCCAGCACCGTCCCGGCCTCCCCGTTCACCACCTGCTCGGCGAACGCGCCGAAGTGGCTGCGGTCCTCCACCGGCCGGAGGTAGTCCATCCAGGCCAGCAGCGAGATCGCCGTGACCGCGACCGCGCCCACCGCGGCCAGCCGCACCGCGGTGACCCGCACGCCCGCGATCATCATCGTGGTCACCGCCAGCCCGGGGATCAGCGCGATCACCCCGCCGAAGTCGGTCCCCAGCCCCGGCCAGCCGACGATCAGTACCGAGGCCGTACCGATCACCAGTGTCGTGACCACCGCGGCGCGCTGACGGCCCCGCGAGATCAGCACGTGGGCGATGCCCGCCACCGCCATGAGCATGCCGGTTGCGAAGGTCGCGAAGGCGATGTTGCCGATCCCGTAGAACCGGCCGGCCACGATCGGCGAGTAGCCCGTGGGCGAGTTCATCTGCAGGTGCGCGCCGAAGCAGAGGTCGAGGAAGAGCACGAGCGTGGTCGCGCCCGCCACCACTGTCATGGGGCCCAGAACCGTCCGGCGCCACGGCCCTGCCACGGCAAGGGCCACCACCAGGGCGTCCACGGCCAGGACCGACGCCAGTAGAGCCAGCTGCGGAGTGTCGGCCGCCCACCACGGGATGAGGTTGGCTAGGTAGCTCGCCACTGGGAAGGCCGCGCCTGCCAGCGCCACGATCCTGGTGACCGATAGCACCAGCGCGCGTTTGCCGCGCTGACCACCGGAGTACCGGTGCAGCGCGTAGGCGGCCGCCGCGTAGATGAGCAGCTGGAGGGCGACCAGCCCGCTGAAGAACCCGGGGATGGCGGCGCCCACCACCACGGCCGCGGTGTTGAAGTCCACCAGGCGGCCCACTGCCTCCTCGGCGGGTTCGGGGCGGTCGGTCAGTTGCCAGACCCGCCCGCCGGTGGGTTCGGCGGGGCGCATTCCCAGGGCGGTCAGGGCGGTCACGGTGGTGTCGGTCAGCGCCACCAGGCCGGGGCGCCGGGTCGATTCCGAAGCCAGGTACGCGGCGGGGCCGACCAGTCCACGGTCGGTCATCTCGCCGGTCAGCGCCACCGTCAGCTGCGAGGGTCCGGTGTCCATGGACACCCCGACCACCATCAGGGTCGAACCGGCGGGCAGGACCGCGGTCAGCGCGGACAGCCGGGAGTCGAGTGTCTCCAGGGTCTCCTCGCGCACCTGCTCCGGCACCTCCCCCGGGTCCGGCTCCGGCGCCTCCTCGGCGCCCTCGGGTTCGACCGACGGGGGTTCGGGGTAAAGGCGGGTGAGTTCGGGCAGCTCCACCACCGCCAGGGACACGCCTCGAATCCGGTCCTGGGTGAGGTCGCGCGCCGAGTCGACGTAGTGGTCGACCCGTCCCGACTCGTCGGCGGCGCCCAGGGCCGCCCCCGGACCCGCGGCCAGGGTGAGCCCGCCCCGGTCGCGCACGGTCTGACCGAGCAGCCCGACCGGAGCGGCGAAGGCCGACTCGGCGTTGCGCTCGGCGAAGGAGCGGTACTCGGGCACGGTCGCGCCCGAACCGTCGCGCACCGGCTCCGGGGCAGGCTCGCACACGGTGAAGCGCTCCCGGTCGGACAGCGCGCGCTGGCCCGCCGAGACCGAGAGCCAGCCGTCCGTGGGACAGGTCCGGGAGGTGGCGGTGCGGATGGACACGTTGCCGATCGCTCCGGTACCGGCCAGGTCCCACAGGGTGGGCGTGTGCTCGGGGGTGACGTCCTCCCACAGCAGTCCGGGCACGCCCACCAGGACGACGGGTCCGGTGCGCGGGTCGGTGATGTCGGGGTCGTGACCGGAGGCGCTTGCGGCCCCCGCCACGGCGGGGGCCGTACACATCAGGAACAGCACTGCCATCAGCAGCGCGCACAGCCGCCCGCCAAGGCGCCCTCCCCAACGCCGGCCTGAATGCCTCTCCGAGTGCACGCCGAGTCCTTGACCCGGTGCCATGGCGGTCCCCCGATCGCGCGATCACCTCACTGTCACTGGCCGACCACACTAGTGACCAAGCGGCTCTGAGCGGGGGAAACGGCGATTCCGGGCGGTAGGGGCGAAAGGGGTTCAGGGTCGGAGCGTCAGCGGGTGACGCCCCACTCCTTGAGGGTCTCGTCGGCGTCGGGCAGGGGGCGGCCCCTGGTGACCCCGCCGGGGGTACGGCTGAACCGCGGCGCCGGCCCGGACACGACCCGCTCGCCCTCACGCACCAGCGAACCCCGCGCCCGCACGTGCGGGTGGTCGGGCGCCTCGTCCAGGGACAGGATCGGCATGACACAGGCATCGGAGCCCTCGAACACCGCGCCCCACTCGTCGCGGGTACGTGTGCGCAGCACCTCGGCGAAGCGCTCGCGCAGCCGCGGCCACCCCGCCGGGTCCCACTGCCCGGGCAGCTCCTCCCCGGCCAGTCCGGTGCGCTCCAGGAACTCCGCGTAGAACTGCGGTTCGATGCAGCCCACGGACAGGTGGCGGCCGTCGGCGCACTCGTAGACGTCGTACCAGGGAGCCCCGGTATCCAGGTAGTTGGTGCCGCGCTCGTCGCTCCATGAACCGCGTGCCCGGTCCTCGTGCACCATCGACATCAGCAGGGCGCTGCCGTCGACCATCGCCGCGTCCACCACTTGGCCGCGCCCGGAACTCTGCCGCTCCAGCAGCGCGGCGAGGATGCCGGTGACCATGAACATCGTGCCGCCCGCGAAGTCTCCGAGGAGGTTGATCGGGGGGACGGGGGGACCGCCCGCGCGGCCGATCGCGTGCAGGGCCCCGTTCACGGACACGTAGTTCATGTCGTGCCCGGCAGTGTGGGCCAGCGGACCGTCCTGGCCCCAGCCGGTGACCCGCGCGTACACCAGGCCGGGGTTGAGCTCCAGGCACTCGTCCGGGCCCAGCCCGCGCCGTTCCATGACCCCGGGGCGGAATCCCTCCAGGAGGACGTCGGCCTTGGCGACCAGTTCGCGGGCCAAGGCCAGCCCTTCCTCGGACTTGAGGTCGGCGCCGACCACGGTGCGACCCTCGCTCATGTGCGGGCCGCTGGAGCCCGCGTTCATGGCGTCGGCTGCCTGGGGGCGGTCGATCCGGATGACGTCGGCGCCCATGTCGGCGAGGAGCATCGCGGTCATCGGCGCCGGGCCGATCCCGGTGAACTCGACGACGCGGATTCCGTTGAGGGGTCCCATGGTGCCTCCGGGGTTCGACTGGCGTGCTGACTGACTAGAACGACGTTCGGTTCATTGTGCAGGGTATGCCCCGCGGGCGCCAGGCCGCTCTGCGGGGTGGTCCGGGTGGCGACGCGAAGAAGAAAAGGACCGCCTTGGGGTATTTGGTGGTGGAATGGTTTTCGGTCAATGTCAAAACCCCACTCTCAGGTGATGTTAATGTGACCCTGTCCAGCTGCCGAAAAGCCTTTTCATGGCGTGGCCCTCCCGCTCGCGCGCCCCACACGCGCCAGGAATTTCGATGCCAGGGCTGAGCAGTGAGGACATCCAGGGAACATCCAGGGGTCGAGGCGATCCGCCCCGAATCGGGTGCGACCCCTGGAATTCGTGCCAACCATCCCCAGAAGGGTGTCCAAGCCATGCCCAGAAAACCCGGGAAGAACGGGAGCGGACGCCGGTCCAAAGGGCGCCGACGCTCCCGCGGCGCCCTGCCTTTCCCCGTCCCCGTGCTGGCCGCCGTCGTCGCCGGGACCCTGGCCATCGCGGGTACCGGCACCGCCCTGGCCATGGAGAAGACCGTCAGTCTGGACGCCAACGGTGAAGAGGCCATGGTCCGCACCTTCGGCGGCACGGTCCAGGACGTCCTCGACTCCGCCGGGATCGAGCTCGGCGAACACGACGTGGTCGCGCCCTCCACGGACACCACCGTCAGCGGTGGGGACCACGTCGTGGTCCGCTCCCCGCGGGAACTGACCGTCGACCTCGACGGCCACGCACACGCCCACCGGGTGCACGCCGCCACCCTCGGTGAGGCCCTCCACCAGATCGGCCTCGATCCGGCGGGCGTCGAACTCTCCCAGGAGCACGACACCCCCGTCCCCGAGGACGGCCTCACCGTCAGCGCCGAACGCGCGCCGCGCATGATCGTCATGTACGACACCGTCCGCTCCGAGACGCGCACCACCGGCGGGACCGTCTCAGCCGTCCTTGAATCGGCCGGTGTCGAGACCGGGGAGCACGACATCGTCACCCCCGCCCCCGACACCCCCGCCGAATCCGACATGGTGGTGCGGGTGACACCCGCCCTCGGCGAACCCGAGACGGAGGAGGTCGTCATCGAGGCCGAGACCGTGGAACGCGAGAACCCCGACCTCCCCGAGGGCGAGACCGAGGTCATCACCGAACCCGAGGACGGGCTCAAGGAGATCACCACGCTCCTGGTCCTGCGCCACGGTGAGGAGGTCGAGCACGAGCTGTCCGAGGAGATCGTCACCGAGCCGGTCGAGGGCCTGGTGGAGGTCGGCACCAAGGTCGAGGAGGACGACACCTCCAGCCCGCCCCAGGGCGGTGGTGAGGCGGGCGGCCTCAACTGGGCCGGGCTCGCGGAGTGCGAGTCGGGCGGCAACCCCACCGCCGTGAACTCCGCGGGCGGGTACTACGGCCTCTACCAGTTCAGCACCAGCACCTGGGCGTCCGTGGGCGGCAGCGGCCTGCCCTCCGAGGCCGGCCCGGCCGAACAGACCCAGCGCGCCCAGCAGCTCTACGACACCGTGGGCGGGGACTGGCAGAGCCAGTGGCCGCACTGCGGGGTCCACCTCTTCGACTGAGTCCGGCCGGGACGTGAGGTGTGCGCGGCGAGTGCGGTGAGGTGGCTGAGCAGGTGGGCGGCGGCTGGCAAGATGTGTGGGTGACACAGACACCCGAACCCGACCCCGCCGACCGTTCCCGCCTGCTCAGCCCCGCCGACGTGCGGGCGCTCGCCGAGCGGTTCGGTATCCGGCCCACCAAGACCCTGGGCCAGAACTTCGTCATCGACCACGGCACCGTCCGCCGCATCGTCCGCGTGGCGGGCGTGGGCGCCGACGACGTGGTCGTCGAGGTGGGACCCGGGCTCGGCTCGCTCACCCTGGCCCTGCTCCCGCACGTGCGCCAGGTCACCGCCATTGAGATCGACCCGGCGCTGGCCGAGGCTCTGCCCGGCACCGTCACCGACCACGCTCCCGACCTCGCGGACCGGCTCACCGTGGTCCCCGGCGACGCCATGCGCATCACCGAGGTACCCGGCCCTGCGCCCACCGCGCTCGTGGCCAACCTGCCCTACAACGTCTCCGTGCCCGTCCTGCTGCACCTGCTGGAACTTCTGCCCAGCCTGGAGCGGGTCCTGGTCATGGTGCAGTCCGAGGTCGCCGACCGGATCACCGCCACCCCCGGCGGACGGATCTACGGGGTGCCCTCGGCCAAAGTCGCCTGGTACGCCCACGCGCGCCGGGCCGGTGCGGTCGGCCGGAACGTCTTCTGGCCCGCGCCCAACGTCGACTCCGGGCTGGTGGAGCTCATTCGCCGTCCCACACCGAGCACCAAGGCCCCGCGCGCGGAGGTCTTCAAGGTGATCGACGCCGCCTTCGCCCAGCGCCGCAAGACCCTGCGCGCCGCTCTGTCCGGCTGGGCGGGATCGGCCCCCGCGGCGGAGGAAGCCCTGCGCGCGGCCGGGGTGGACCCGAAGGCGCGGGGCGAGTCCCTGGGTATCGAGGGGTTCGTCGCGATCGCCGAGAACCGCCCGGAGCAGGCGGGTCAGGCAAGCAGCAGGTAGCGGGCAAGAGGCAGCAGGCAACGGGAAGGGGCGCCCTCCGTTGAGCAGTCGAGCTCAGCGGAGCGCGCCCCTTCTTTCTTGCCTGTGCTGTCCGAGTGCCGGATGAGTCGACGGGCGGGCGCCGGACGGGTCGTCGGACTGTGCGACGGGTCGGTGGTCAGCCCTGATCCGCCGGAGGGGGGAGCTCCCCGCTCTCCCGGGGCCGGGACCGGAACAGCGCCCTGGCCAGCGCTGCCACGCCCAGACCCACAGCGAGCGCTGGTAGCAGCCACATCACGTTGAGCTCCCATGAACCGCTGCCCTGGACCACGAACGCGACCGCCAGTCCGAGAAACAGCAGTCCCGCGACCAGCGAACCCCAGTCAGTTCCCCGCTTGGTCATACTGAACCCCCACTTTCCCGGCCTTGGTACTGGTGTGCACGTTGATCACGGGCACCTCGTCCTGGCCTGATCCGTCGTCAGCCCCCTCAGCGGGCTCCTGCGTTCCCTCGTCTCCATCCGTTTCCCCGGAGTTCTCGCCCGCCTCACCGTTCGCGGTGTCCCCGCGACCCTCGGTCTCCCCGCGGCCCTCGGCGTCCTCGACGGGCTCCAGGGGACCGACCGGTCCGAAGGTCGACTCGTAGGTGAAGAACATGCCGGACCGGATGTTCTCACCGGTGTCCGGGTCCTCCACGGAACCGGCCCCGACCCGCGAGACCAGGTTGACGCGTACGCCCTCCGGGAGCACCAGGTTCACGTCGCCCCAGTCCACCCGGGCCGTGACGTCCACGCTCTGCCCCGGTTCGAGCTCGGCGGCCAGCTCGGTCAGGTCCAGCCTGGCCGTGCCCACGTTCAACCACATGTCGTCGGACTCGGCCTCGGCTGCCGAGGCGGGCACCCACCGGTCCTCACCGATCCGCAGTTTGGTGACGTCGGTCGAGGACACCAGGACCGCGGCCAGCACGGCCAGAGTGCCCAAGAACATCAGCCCGCGCGGGTTGCCCGCCCAGGTACCGATCAGCGAGTAGAGACCGACCACCCCGACTGCCGCGGCGAAGAAGAAGACGCCGTACACCGGGCCGAACAGCAGGTTCGTGGTCGATACCTCCGAGAACGGAGCGCCGAGGCGGGGAGCGGTCACCGCCCACACCACCGCCATGATCACCACGGTCCACAGCGCGTGGGAGGCCAGCGCCGCCCGCCGGGGCTTGTGACCGCCAGGGGCGCCCCCGCGGCCACGGCAGTCGTGGTCGCCCCGGTGGTCCCCGTGGCGCCCGTACTTCCCGTGGTCGTCGTCCTCTTCCTCGTCGTCCTCTTCTTCGTCCTCGTCGAGGTCGTTGTCCGGCCCCAGTGACGTGCGCTCCGACACCACCGCCAGGTCCACCGGACCCTTGGGCGACGAGGCCCACGGCTGGGCCGGGTTGTAGTAGGCGGGCACCGGCTGCGGCACCGGGCCGGTGGGCGGGGGTTCGTGCGTGGCCAGGTCCGACCGCAGCGCCAGCAACGAGGCCCGCAGGTCCACCCCGCGACCCCGGGCGGTCAGCAGCCCCAGGGCCAGCGGTATGGCCAGGACCAGCGTCCCCCAACCGAACCCGCCCACGAGGCTGAACGCCGTCGCTCCGGCCAGGCCCACGGTCAGCAGCTTCAGGACCGCCTGCGGCGGGATGCTCCGGTTCAGCATCTGTTCGAAGGTCGCCGGACCGCCCTGGGGATCGCGCATCAGCATCCACGCGGCGATGTACAGCAGCACGCCGGCGCCGCCCGCGAAGGCGGTCAGCACGAACGCGGCGCGCCACACCACGGGATCGATCCGCGTGTACTCGCCCAGCCCGGCACACACCCCGGCCAGGGCCTGGCGGCTGTCGTCGCGGCGCAGCTCGGTACCGATGGCCGCGGGACCTTCGGCGGGCCCTCCAACGGCCCCCGCCGAAGGGCTGCCCGCGGAAGCCCCTGAGGGGCCGCTCGCGGAACCGCCCGAGAAGCTGTCCGAGGACTCGCCCGCGAAGCCGTCCGCGGACCCGCTTGCGGAACCGTCCCCGGAACCGTCCGCGAAGAGGCCGTCCCCTTCGGATGCTCCAGTCGGCGTCTCACTGCCGGTCATGGACGCTCACCACACTTTCCTCATGGAACCATCGTGACCGCTGATGCGTCGCGTGGGAATCCGGGACGACCCTGAACCCACCCTGACCGGCAGACCAGGGCAGGACCAGGGACGCGTCCCCGATGTCCCACGAGGGTCACACAGGGCATGCTGGAACCGTCCATAACCACGCGCGCGCCGGGCCGCAACCGTCGCGCCTCACACGAAAGCGGTGATCGGGCGGTGCCAATGACAGCCGTGGAGACCCCGCGGCTCACCCGCGCGGTCGACGGCAGGCTCCTCGGCGGTGTCGCCTCAGGGCTGGCCCGGCACCTGGGCCTGGAACCGGTCGTGGTCCGGCTCGCGTTCATGGCGCTGGCCGTGGGCGGGATCGGGGTGGCCGTCTACGTGGCCCTGTACTTTCTCGTCCCCCTGGAGGAGACCGAGGAGGAGGGCAGGTCCGACCCCGCCGCGGACAACAGACGCAAGGGCCGCGACATCTCGCAGCTCATCGCCTACATCGGCCTCGCCGCCGGGCTGGGCATCCTCTTCCTGCTCTTCGGCGGCGTCTTCGACCCGCTGTTGTGGTTCGTGATCTTCGGCGCGCTCGGGGCGACCATCCTGTGGCAGCAGGCCAACCCGGCCGAACGCAACGAGTGGATGAACAGCACCGTCAGCCGCACGCGCCCCAAGAGCATCATGCGCACCGTCGCGGGCATTCTGCTCGTGGTCGTCGGCGTCCTCGGCTTCCTCGCCTTCCACCAACAGCTCCAGGAGGCCCGCGCCGGGCTGACCTTCGCGTTCACGCTCATCGGCGGGATCGCGCTGATCGTCGCCCCCTGGATCATCGGGCTCATCCGCGAACGCGACTCCGAACGCCGCGAACGCATCCGCAACGCCGAGCGCGCCGAACTCGCCGCGCACATCCACGACTCCGTTCTGCACACCCTCACCCTCATCCAGCGGCGCGCCGACGACCCGCGCGAGGTCCAGCGCCTGGCCCGCGTCCAGGAACGCGCCCTGCGCAGCTGGCTCTACCAGCGCCCGGCCGACGCCGAGACCACCGTCACCCCGGGCCTGGAACGCGTGGCGGCCGAGGTCGAGGAGGAACACGGCGTGCCCATCGAGGTGGTGTGCGTCGGTGACGCCCCCATCGACGACGGCATCAGCGCGATGCTGCGCGCCGCCCGCGAGGCCATGGTCAACGCCTCCAAGTACGCCGGGACCGACAGCATCTCGGTGTTCGGTGAGGTGGACGAGGAGGAGGTCCTCGTGTTCGTCCGCGACCGGGGAGCCGGGTTCGACCTCGACGACATCCCGCAGGACCGCATGGGCGTGCGCGGCTCCATCGTCGGCCGGATGGAACGCCACGGGGGTTCGGCCCGCATCCGCACCGAGCCGGGCGAGGGCACCGAGGTCCAGCTCCGTATGCCGCGCATCGCCGAGATGTAGCCGCGAGCGGCGGTAAGCAGCAGTCAGCAGCGGCAAGTGGCCGCAAGTAGCCGCAAGTGGACAGCGTCCCGCTACCCGCGGGGGGCCTTCCCTGGGTAGGGTCCAGGTGTGGGAGACGAGAGCACGAAATTCAGTGACGGAGGCGCGGTACCCCGCGTCGTGATCGTGGACGACCACCGACTGTTCCGCAGCGGGGTGCGCGGAGAGCTCGGCGACGCCGTCAACGTCATCGGTGAGGCCGGGGACGTCGACAGTGCGGTGCACGTCATCGGAGAGACCCTCCCCGACCTCGTGCTCCTCGACGTCCACCTGCCCGGCGGCGGGGGAGTGGAGGTGCTCCGGCGGGTCCTGGCCAAGCACTCGCAGATCCGGTTCCTCGCGCTGTCGGTCTCCGACGCCGCCGAGGACGTCATCGGCGTGGTGCGCGGCGGCGCCCGCGGCTACGTCACCAAGACCATCTCCGGCAAGGAGCTCGCCAACGCCATCGTCCGGGTCGCCGACGGTGACGCCGTGTTCTCTCCGCGGCTGGCCGGTTTCGTACTGGACGCCTTCTCCGCCACCGACGCACCCCCGGTCGACCCCGAGCTGGACCGCCTCACCCAGCGCGAACGCGAGGTCCTGCGGCACATCGCCCGCGGCTACGCGTACAAGGAGGTGGCCAAGGAGCTGTTCATCTCGGTCAAGACGGTCGAGACCCACGTCTCCTCGGTACTGCGCAAGCTCCAGCTGTCCAACCGCCACGAACTCAGCCGCTGGGCCACCGCCCGCCGCCTGGTCTGAGTTTCAAGAGACCTGAGTTTCAGGGGAACACGAGCACGAACGGCCGCCCCCGTCAGGGAGCGGCCGTTTCGTATGTGAACCCGCTCAGCGCCCGGTCAGCGCAGGGCGTCGAGCATACGGTCGAGGAACTCTTCCTCACTCACCTCGGTGATCACCCGCGCGGCCCGGCGCTCGTCCCCGCCTGGCCGCAGCCGCCGGTCGGCGACGGTCATGCCGCGGGTCAGCGCGCCGTTCAGTTCCACCCGGATCGGCGCGTCGAACGCCCCGGTCACCAGGTGCGGGTCCACCAGCACGGCCGCCGCCAGCGGGTCGTGCATCGCGCACTGGCGCACACCGAAGATGCCCTTGTAGAACTCGGCGTAGAAGTCCAGGAACGCCGACGTGTTCTGCGCGCGGTCCCCGGGCACCTCCTTGAGCCGGTCCAACCAGGCCCCGGTGGCCACCGTCTTCATGGTGATGTCCAGCGCGATCAGGTCCAGGTCGAACCCGGCCGCGAACACCGCCTCGGCGGCCTCCGGGTCGTTGGCGATGTTGGCCTCGGCGTGCGAGGACACGTTCCCGGGCACCTCGACGGCGCCGCCCATCACCACGAGCCGCCGGACCAGTTCCGGCAGGCGCGGCTCCAGACCCAGCGCCAGCGCCAGGTTGGTCAGCGGGCCGACGGCCAGCACGTCGATCTGGCCCGGGTTCGCCCGCACCAGGCGCACGAGCAGCTCGGCGGCGGACTCCGCCACCGGCACCCGGGCGGGATCGGGCAGTTTCACGTCGCCCAGACCGTTGCCCCCGTGCACGTGCCCGGCCAGGCGCGGCTCCTGCACCAGCGGACGGGCGGCACCCACGGCGACCGGAACATCCGGACGGCCGTACAGGTCGAGCAGGCGCAGAGCGTTCTGGGCGGTCACGTCGACCGCGTTGTTGCCGAACACCGCACCGATCCCGACGATCTCCACCTCGGGCCGCGCGGCCAGATAGGCGAGCGCGACGGCGTCGTCGATCCCCGGGTCGCAGTCGACGAACACACGCATGGACTCCCGGTCAGCCAAGACCAATCTCCCCCGAACAAGGCACGGACCAGCGAGGTGAAAGTTCTCAGCTGGTATGAAAACAGGGTAAGCCGCCGACGGCACCGAACGTGGCCGTCGAACGTCGCCGCTGAGCGGACCACAGTCATGGCGGCCGTCGCGATGACCGGCTGGCGACAGGCTGGCGACAAGGTGAGGACGGGCGAAGCAGCAGGCAGGAGATCGGGTGGACGGGACCGTCACCGCACGGCCGTAACCTGGTAGGCGTGTCCTCCCAAGAACAGCTTCTCGAAGGTCTGAACGGTCCCCAGCGCGACGCCGTCACCCATGCCGGCGCGCCGCTCCTGATCGTGGCGGGCGCGGGCTCGGGCAAGACCCGTGTCCTCACCCACCGCATCGCCTATCTCATGGCCGAACGCGGGGTGCGCCCGGGGGAGATTCTCGCGATCACCTTCACCAACAAGGCCGCGGCCGAGATGAAGGAGCGCATCGAGGCCCTCCTCGGCAGCCGCGCCGCCAACACCATGTGGACGATGACCTTCCACTCGGCGTGTGTGCGCGTCCTGCGCCGGGAGGCACACCGGCTCGGCTACCCGAGCAGCTTCACCATCTACGACGCCGCGGACTCCCAACGCCTCATGCAGTTGGTCTGCAAGGAGATGGACCTGGACCCCAAGCGGTTCCCGCCCAAGTCCTTCAGCTTCCAGGTGTCCAACCTCAAGAACGAGCTCGTCGACTACGACACTTTCGCCGAGCAGGCCCAGACCGAGCAGGAAAAGAAGCTCGCCGAGGCCTACCAGCTGTACCAGCGCCGTCTCCACGAGGCGGGCGCCATGGACTTCGACGACCTGATCATGATCACGGTCAACCTGTTCCAGATGTTCCCGGACGTGGCCGAGTACTACCGGCGCCGCTTCCGGCACGTGATGGTCGACGAGTACCAGGACACCAACCACGCCCAGTACGTGTTCGTCCGCGAGCTCGTCGGCGTGGCGGAGGGCTCCGACACCAGCGTGGTCCCGCCCGCGGAACTCTGCGTGGTGGGCGACGCCGACCAGTCGATCTACGCCTTCCGCGGCGCGACGATCCGCAACATCCTGGAGTTCGAGCGCGACTTCCCGAACGCGCGCACCATCCTTCTGGAGCAGAACTACCGCTCCACCCAGAACATCCTCGCTGCCGCGAACACGGTCATCGACCGCAACGAGGGGCGCCCGGCCAAGAACCTGTGGTCGGAACAGGGCGAGGGCCCGATGATCACGGGGTACGTCGCCGACAACGAGCACGACGAAGCGGCGTTCGTGGTCGGGGAGATCGACAAGCTCGCGGACCAGGGCATCGTCAAGCCGAGCCAGGTCGCGGTGTTCTACCGGACCAACGCGCAGTCCCGTGTCTTCGAGGACGTGTTCATCCGGACCGGGCTGCCGTACAAGATCGTCGGCGGCGTGCGCTTCTACGAGCGCAAGGAGATCCGCGACATCCTGGCCTACCTGCGGGTCCTGGCCAACCCTGAGGACACGGTGAGCCTGCGCCGCATCCTCAACGTGCCCAAACGCGGCATCGGTGCCCGCGCCGAGGAGTCGATCGAGCTGCTCGCCGCCCGGGAACGCGTCTCCTTCTCGAAGGCCCTGCGCCGCGTGGACGAGGCCCCGGGTCTGGCGACCCGATCCGCGAAGGCGATCAAGAACTTCACCGCCCTCCTCGACGAGCTCGCCGAGGTCGTGCCGGGCAGCATGCCGGCCGAGATCGTCGAGGCGGTGCTCAGCAAGACCGGTTACCTCTCCGAACTGGCCGAGTCCAAGGACCTCCAGGACGAGAGCCGGGTGGAGAACCTCGAGGAGTTCGTCGACGTCGCCCGGGAGTTCGAGCACACCTTCGCCGCGCTCATCGAGGACGAGTCCTTGCTGGAGGGCGAGGAAAACCAGGGCATTGACCCGGGGGAGCCGACCCTGGTCGACTTCCTGGAGCGCATCGCCCTGGTCGCCGACACCGACCAGATCCCCGACGAGGACGACGAGGGCGGGGTGGTCACCCTGATGACCCTGCACGCGGCCAAGGGGCTGGAGTTTCCGGCGGTCTTCCTCACCGGCATGGAGGACGGGGTCTTCCCGCACACCCGCACCCTCGGGGACAAGACCGAGCTGGAGGAAGAGCGGCGCCTTGCCTACGTGGGTATTACCCGCGCCCAGGAACGGCTGTACGTCAGCCGCGCCGCGGTCCGCAGCGCCTGGGGCACCCCCTCCTACAACCCGGCCTCCCGGTTCCTGGACGAGATCCCGTCGAACCTCGTCGACTGGCGCCGCGCCGAGTCGACCCTCGCCGCTCCACCCAGCCGGACCATCGGCGGTCGCTCCGGCGGTGGTTTCGGCGGCGGGCCCGGCGGTTTCGGGAGCACCTTCGGCAGCGGCAAGAAGAAGGCCGCGAAGGAAGCGCCCACATTGAGCGTCGGCGACCTGGTCAACCACGACTCCTTCGGGATGGGCCGGGTCCAGCTGGTCGACGGAGCCGGCGACAAGACCAAGGCCCGCATCGACTTCGGCGCCGACATCGGTGAGAAGGACTTCCTGGTCAAGTACGCCCCGATCGAGAAGCTCTAGCTTCTGCGGCGCACGGTGGCGGGCTGTGGCCCGCCACCGAGGGACGATCAGTTGCAAACGGGGGCGATCGGGGCATCCTCGGCGGCGTGTAAGCCACGACACCGGCGAGTTTCGCCGAACCCGTCACGAGCACTCCCGCTCAGGGGTAGAGTTGGGGAAGACCGAGCGAGACGAACGCGGTTTCTTCCGCGGGCGGGCCGGTCCATCTCTGACGAAACACACCGGTTCGAGCACTTCTAGAGCCATGTAAACTCAGAGAGTTGCTTCAAACAGCCCAGCGAAAACAACGCGGTAAAAACACCGCCGAGGAAACGCTAGACTGGGAAAAGCACAACGGGCTTTACCCCGATCTGGTTAACACAAACCGCCGATTTGGCGGGGCGCGGAACACCTGATAAAGTAAAGACACAACGAAGCAGAACGGACGCGAAAGCGACCGGGAAGCAGAAGAAAAAAGCCTTCCACGGAAGAGCAGACAGAACTAGCTGGTTCTGGCGCTTGTACGGGAAGAGTGATTGTTTCTTGAGAAC
>NZ_ANAZ01000026.1:0-130828 GCF_000340985.1 Nocardiopsis valliformis DSM 45023 | reverse complement strand
GGCGACGACCTTGACGCGCGCAGCGCAGACGGCAACCATCAAGCGGCAGGAAACGGGGGAACCGCAACCAGAAACACAGGCTCCAGGCTCCAGGCTCCAGGCTCCAGGCTCCAGGCTCCAGGCTCCAGGCCCCAGGCCCCAGCCCCCACCCAGCCCCCACCCCGGACGCCCTACCCGAGCCCGAGCCTGACACAGAGAAGCCTCTCCAGACCAGCCTCCCCATGTCAGGCTCTCCGCTTCTCCGGGCCCCAATACTGCGGATTCGCCAACAGCCTCCATCATCGACCGGGCCCCAGCTCGTCGGCTACACGCCGTGGGTGGTGCGGCGGTACTCGGCGTAGCGTGCGCGGACCCTGGCGCCGACGTCGGTGGCGGGGGCGGACTCCTCCTCGGGGGCGCCCAGGGTCCAGGCGGGAGGTTCAGCGGTTTCGGCCAGAGTCCAGGCGGCCTGGCGGGCGGCGCCGATGGCCACGTATTCGG
The DNA here is from genome assembly GCF_000340985.1 of Nocardiopsis valliformis DSM 45023. Taxonomy (NCBI): domain Bacteria; kingdom Bacillati; phylum Actinomycetota; class Actinomycetes; order Streptosporangiales; family Nocardiopsidaceae; genus Nocardiopsis; species Nocardiopsis valliformis. Next base: position 130,348 of record NZ_ANAZ01000026.1, on the reverse strand, counting down.
CCGCGGGCGGCACCACGGTGGGGGTGCCCAGGACGATCGGGGCCACGGCGCGCACCGCGGCCGAGCGGGCACCGCCACCGACCAGCAGTACGCGTTCGACCGGGACCCCGCTTGCGGTCAGGGCGGCCAGACCGTCGGCCAGCCCGCACAGCATGCCCTCCACGGCGGCGCGGGCGATGTTCTCCGGACTCATGTTGTCGCGGCGCAGGCCGTGCAGGGAGCCCGAGGCGTGCGGGAGTTCGGGGGTGCGCTCCCCGTCCAGGTAGGGGAGGAGGACCAGCCCGCCCGCGCCGGGTTCGGCGTTCAGGGCGAGCGTGTCCAGCCCGGACAGGCCGGTGCCGAGCATGGCGGCGGTGGCGCTGAGCACGCGCGCGGCGTTCAGGGTGCACACCAGCGGGAGGAAGTGGCCGGTGGCGTCGGCGAAACCGGAGATGGTGCCGGTGGGATCCTGTGCGGCCCGGTCGTGCACGGCGAACACGGTGCCGCTGGTTCCCAGGGAGAGGACGGCGTCGCCGGGGCGCAGTCCCAGGCCGAGAGCGGCGCCCATGTTGTCGCCGGTGCCGGGGGCGATGACGGCGCCTTCGGGGGTGTGGCCCACGGCTTCGGCGGGCGCGGCCACGCGCGGGACGTCGAGTTCGCGGCCGAAGGCCTGGATCATCAGGTCGGGGCGGTAGTGGCCGTCGGCGGGTGACCAGTAGCCGGTTCCGGAGGCGTCGCCGCGGTCGGTGGTGGGTTCGGTGCGGGCGCCGCCCAGACGCCAGGTCAGCCAGTCGTGCGGGAGCATGACCCCGCGTGCGCGGGCGGCGTTGTGGGGTTCGTTCTCGGCGAGCCAGCGGAGCTTGCTGACGGTCAGGCTGGCCACGGGCACGTTGCCCACGGCGTTCGCCCAGGGTTGGGGCCCGCCGAGTTCACGCACCAGGTCGTGTGCGGCCCCGGCGGAGCGGGCGTCGTTCCACAGCAGTGCGGGACGGACCACCTCGCCGTCCTCGTCGGTCACCACCATGCCGTGCTGCTGACCGGCCACGGACACGGCGGAGACGTCGTCGAGCAGGCCGGAGGAGGCGGTGGTCAGGGCTGACCACCAGTGCGCGGGGTCGGTCTCGGTTCCGTCCGGGTGCGGTGCGCGGCCCTCGCGCACCACCTTCCCGGTGGTGGCGTCACAGACCACGATCTTGCAGGACTGGGTGGAACTGTCGATACCGGCGACCAGGGCCATGTCTGCTCCGTATTGCTGGGGGTCGGGCGCGGCCCATTCTCGCACCTTCGGTGATGACGATCACAGCCCCCTGTCCATCAACGAATCCCCTTGCCCTCGCCTGAGGGCGTCAATAAAATTGAGTCAGTTGAACTCAAGGCAAGGGGGAGTGGTCCGATGCGCGTGACGGACGTCTTCGAGGGTGTCCATCCCGGTTTCGAGGAGGCCCTGTGGTCCCAGCTCCCCGTCGATCCCGTGGTCCGGGTGGACAGCGGTCGCAGCGGGGGAGGCCTGGTGGTCGACGTCGAGCTCGCTCCGGGGGTCGATCCCCGGCAGGTCCTTGTTCTCCATGAGCCTGACGCCCTGGTGCTGCTGCGGAGCACCGACCGTGCGGTTCTGTGCCGGATCGCCTTGTCGGCGCCGGTCGGACGCCCCTCCCTGCGTCGCACCGCGCACGGCCTCACCGTCACCGCGCCGCTCGCCGGACCGGCCCCGGTGGCGGTCAGCCCCGGTCTGCGCCAGGCCTCCCGGACGGGCCGACTGCGTACCGCGCTCGGGGGCCTCATCGATCGTGTCAGGGGCCTGCTCGCTCGCTCCCGGACCGCGGGCACATCGTCCTGATCGCATGAGAAGGGAAGCTCCGGAAGCCGTCAGGGCATCCTTTATTCGGGTGAAGGGCCGGGTGTCGGGTCCGGTGGCCGCGGGGTTTCGAGGCGGGCGACCGCGTCGCCGGAGCCCTGGTGCTCAGTGGCGGCGGTCCCCGTGGGCTCGGATGAGGGTGTGACGCTTGCCAATCCGTCTCTACCAACTAAACCTGTAGGGAATATGGTTTACTGGCGTGCATGGTAGACGGCGCATCATCACACCTGTCCTGGTGGCGGCGGGTCCCCTTCGAGGAGCGCTGTCAGTGATCCCTTGCCAGCGTGAACACTGACACCGCCCGGAGGGAAGCCAGAAGGCCCATGACCGTCAACGACACCGCCGTGCCCGCCGCCGCACCGGCCGCCGCGCCCACGCCCCTCACCCTGGACCGCCTGTCCGAGCTGACCGCCAGGGTCGCCGAGGAAGTCCGCCAAGGGCTCCACGAGATCCGCTTCGACGCTGAGAACCGCTGGTCCGTCCGGCTGCACTCCGATGACTACACCGACGTCTGGCTCATCTCCTGGACCCCCGACCAGTCCACCCGGCTGCACGACCACGCGGGCTCCCTCGGTGCCCTGAGCGTCGTCACCGGCGAACTGGTCGAGCACTACTGGGGCGGGGGGCTTCGCGAGCGCGCCCTCGCCGAGCGTGAGGGCGGCCGTTTCCCGCTCGGCCACGTGCACGACGTCATCAACACGTCGGACCGTCCGGCCGTGAGCGTGCACGCCTACTCGCCGCCGCTGACGGCCATGCACTACTACGAGGTCACCGGGGACGGTGCGCTGCGCCGCACCGGCAGTATCCTCACCACCGAACCCGAGCCCGATGTCCCCGTGCTGGAGTCGGTGCCCGCCGCCGAAGGAGCGGCCCGATGAGCTTCATCGAACGCGTGCTCAACAGCAAGAGAGCCCGCCTGGAACGCCTCACCCCGACTGAGGCCCTGAGTGCCCAGAACGAGGGGGCGCTGCTGGTGGACACCCGGCCGATCGTCAACCGCGCCGCCGAAGGGGAGATCCCCGGGGCGCTGGTCATCGACCGCAACGTCCTGGAGTGGCGGCTCGACCCCACCAGCCCGGACCGGGTGCCCGAGGCCGACTCGGCGAACCGGCACATCGTGCTGTTCTGCAACGAGGGTTATGCCTCCAGCCTGGCCGCCGTGCAGCTCCAGGAGCTGGGGCTGTCCCGCGCCACGGACCTGGTCGGCGGCTTCAGGGCCTGGCGTGCGGCCGGGCTGCCCGTGGTCGAGCCAGCTTTCTGACCCGCCACCGTCCTCGCCCGCCTGGGCCCCGTTCCGGTCTTTCCTCCGGTGCTGTGGCCGAGGCCACTCCTGATGAGGGCCCCCAGGGCATTTTCCTACCAAAAAGGTGGGATAAGCTCTGGCCAGCCCGTCGGCCTCCCACCAGGAGGTCCGGGCCCCGGCTCCGGCGTTCGCGTCGGCGTCGCTCGCCCCCCGCGATCCTCCATCCCAAGATCACGAAGGAGCGCACCATGCGCACGACCTCGACCCTCATCGGCGCGGCCGCCCTGACCCTGGCCCTCGCCGCCTGCGGTGCACCCAGCGAGCAGTCCTCCGGGTCCGTCGAGGCAGGGGAGGGGCCGCTCCGGATCGGTGTCAGCCCTGTGCCGCACGGCGACATCCTCGCCTTCATCGACGAGAACCTCGCCGAGGAGGCCGGGCTGGAGCTGGAGATCGAGGAGATCGCCGACTACAACACGCCCAACGCCGCGCTCGTCGACGGCGACCTGGACGCCAACTACTTCCAGCACCGCTCGTTCCTGAACGAGTGGGTCGAGAACGGTCCCGACGCGGAACTGGCCTATATCACCGACGTCCACATCGAGCGGCTGGGGCTGTACTCCGAGACCTACCAGAGCGCCGACGACCTTCCCACGGGCGCCAAGATCGCGGTCCCCAACGACCCGGCCAACCTCAACCGGGCGCTGTCCATCCTGGAGGCCGAGGGTCTGATCACCGTGGACCCCGACGCCGGTGAGACCGCCACCGAGAGCGACATCGTCGACAACCCGAACAACCTGACCGTCACCCCGCTGGAGGCGGCGCAGCTCCCGCGCTCCATCTCCGACGTCGACGCGGCGGTCATCAACGGCAACTACGCTATCGAGGCCCAGATCACCGAGGACGCCAACGTCCTGGCCTGGGAGCCCGAGGGCGAGGACTACGTCCACAAATACGCCAACGGCCTGGTCGCCCTGGACGAGAACGCCGACGACGAGCGTGTCCAGCTGCTGGCCGAGCTGCTCCACGATGAGCGGGTCCTGGAGTACATCCAGCAGACCTGGCAGGGCGTCGTCCTGGCGGTCGACGCCGACGGCGACATCGTCGAATAAGCGCACGCGCCGCACGCGGCGCCTTTCGGCTCCCCGGTGAGGGCGGCGGAGGTCTCCCCTGACTCCGCCGCCCTCTTGCTGTGCCCGGGGCGGGCCTGTGCTCTGAAGCCCCTGCCCTCGCGTGTGACCTGGATCCCACTTTGTATGTCACCCCGAGTCGGGATCGGTTTCGGGGCTTGTCTGGGGTCCTCCCCTTCTGATCTGCGACTTCCCACTGGGTGGGACGGGTTCGGGGCGGTGTGGGCGAGTTCGGGCAGGTCATCGCCGAGGAAAACGCGGGGGCGGTGCTTCCACAAAACCTACTTATTAAGTAGAGTTTCACCCGTCCGTCCGAAGCCGCTTCCGAAAGGCATCCCTGAGATGCGTGTTTCCCCAAGCCCGACGAAAGCTGCCGCGGTGGCGCTGGCCCTGGGCATGGTCGTCACCGGGTGTGCGGCCGGGGCAGGCGAGACACGATCCGGCCTCACCCTCGGCTACTTCCCGAACATCACCCACGCCCCCGCTCTGGTGGGCGTGGAGAACGGGATCTACGACGAGGCACTCGGCGATACCGGGTTCAGCACCCAGACCTTCAACGCCGGCCCCGACGTGATCAACGCGCTGTTCTCCGGGGACGTCGACGCCGCGTTCGTCGGCCCCAACCCGACCATCAACGGGTGGGCCCAGTCCGGGGGCCAGGCGCTCAGAATCGTCGCGGGCTCGACATCCGGGGGCGCTGGACTGGTCGTGAGGCCCGGCATCGACGACGTCGACGATCTGAGGGGCACCACCCTCGCCTCCCCACAGCTCGGCAACACCCAGGATGTGGCGCTGCGCTGGTTCGTCCGCGGGCAGGGCTGGGAAGCCGACACCGCCGGGGGAGGGGACATCTCCATCATCCCGCAGGAGAATCCTGAGGCCGTGAGTTCGTTCGGGGCCGGCGAGATCGACGGTGCATGGCTCCCCGAACCCCACCTGAGCCGCCTTCGCGTCGAGTACGGCGCCGAGCTGCTCGTGGACGAGGCCGACATGTGGCCCCAGACCGAGGGGCGCTTCGTCACCACGAACCTGATCGTCAGCGCCCGTTTTCTCGAAGAGCAACCAGAAGCTGTCAGAGCCCTTCTGGAAGCGCATGTGGCATCCGTCGACTGGATCAACGACAACCCGGAACGGGCACGGGAGACGGCCACCCGACACCTGGCCGAACTGACCGGTTCCGAGTTGAACCCGGAGGTGGCCGAGGCCGCCCTCGACAACCTCACCTTCACCGCCGACCCCGTGGCGGCCTCGCTGCGATCCGGCGCCGAGCACGCGGAGGCGGTCGGCCTGCTGGAACCAGTCGACCTCAACGGAATCTACGCCCTCGACCCGCTCAACGACGTCCTGGCCGAGGCCGGACACGGGCCGGTCGCGGGGCTGGAAGGGCAAGGGTCCGCATGACCACCATCACCGAAACCCCGATCAGCGCCAAGGCTGTGGAGATCGACCGCATCTCCAAGGTGTTCGGACGCGGCAGGGCCGCCGTGACGGCGATCGACGGCATGTCCGTCTCCGTCGACACCGGCGACTTCCTGGCCATCGTCGGTGCTTCCGGCTGCGGCAAGAGCACTCTGCTCTCCCTGATCGCCGGGCTCGAGCAGCCCACCAGCGGGGCTGTGGAAACGGGGGACCACAAGGTCGCCATGATGTTCCAGGAGGCCGCGCTCTTCCCGTGGCTGACCGTGGGAGCCAACATCGAGGTCCCGATGAAGGTCAACAAGATTCCCAAGGCCGAGCGCAAGCAGCGGGTGGCCGAACTCCTGGACCTGGTGCGCCTGACCGGCTTCGACCGCAAACGCCCCCACGAGCTCTCCGGCGGCATGCGCCAGCGCGTGGCCCTGGCCCGGGCTCTTGCCCAGGACGCCGACGTCCTGCTCATGGACGAGCCTTTCGGGGCCTTGGACGCGATGACACGCGACATCCTCCACGACGAACTGGAGCGGATCTGGCGGGAAAGGAAACTGACCGTCATGTTCGTCACCCACAACGTGCGCGAGGCGGTGCGCCTGGGTGACCGGGTCGTGCTGCTCTCCAGCCGACCGGGCCGGGTCATCGCCGAGTTCGAGGTGGAGGGCCAGCGCCCCCGACGCATCGACTCCGGCCAGATCGCCGAACAAGCCGCCGTCATCACCGACCGACTGCGTGAGGAGGTCTCGCGTCATGCCTGAGACCGACATGCGGGACCGCCAGGTCCAAGGGCTGGACGCCCTCGAACTCCAGCCCAAGCACGGCGTCAACGAGCGCGGCGCAGGCGAGATCGCCCGCGGGATCTGGGCCGCCACCTGGCCCAAGCTCGCCGCCGTCGCGCTGGTGTTGGTCGTGTGGCAGGCCGTCGTCTGGTCCGGCTGGCGCTCCGAGTGGGTCTTTCCCGGGCCTGACCGGGTGTTGCCCACCCTGTTCAACGAGATCACCACCCCCGAGTTCTGGGCGGCCGTCCAGGTCACCATGCGCCGGGCCTTCGTCGGCTTCGCGCTGGCTCTCGCTGTCGGTGTGGTCGTGGGCCTGGCGGTATCGCAGATCAAGCCGTTGCGGGTGGCGATCGGATCGTTGATCACCGGCCTTCAGACGATGCCGTCGATCGTGTGGTTCCCCTTCGCGATGCTGTTGTACGGCATCAGCGAGTCGGCGATCATGTTCGTGATCATCCTGGGGGCCGCGCCCTCGATCGCGGGCGGGCTGACCTCGGGTATCGACTACGTGTCCCCGTCGCTGCTACGCGCGGGCCAGGTGATGGGACTGCGCGGGGTCCAGCGGTACACCCTGCTGATCGTCCCGGCGGCACTGCCGATGTTCGTCACCGGACTCAAACAGGGTTGGGCGTTCGCCTGGCGCTCCCTCATGGCCGGTGAGCTCCTGGTCATCATCAACCAGCAGAACTCGATCGGCTGGGCGCTGAGCCAGGCCCGCCAGCTCAACGACGCCGAGCGGCTGATCAGCTACATCATCATCGTGCTGGCCATCGGCATCATGATCGATGTCTTCTTCAACTGGGCTGACCGCTTCCTGCGCCGCCGCTGGGGTGTCACCAAGTAGCACGGGGCCGGAACAAGCCTCCGGCCCCGCCGCGACCAGGGTGCGTGTAGGCCGGGAGACGGTCAGCCGTACACGGCGTGGTAGAGCTCCACGATCTCCTCGGCCGTGGGTACCCGTGGGTTGTTGGCGGGCGAACCCGAGGCCAGGGCCTGCTCCGCCATCAGCGGGGCCAGCTCCCACCAGCGCTCCGCTCCGATGCCGTACTCGCGCGGGGTGGGCACCTCCAGCTCCTGGTTGAGCAGGCGCAGCTCCCACACCAGCGCCCCGGTGGCTTCCCCGTCCGTACTGCCGGAGGCGGCCAGCCCCATCGCCCGGGCGCACTCGGCGTAGCGCTCGGGCGCCGAGGGCACCGAGAACTCCGTGACCGTTGGCAGCAGCATGGCGTTGGACAGCCCGTGCGCGACTTTGAAATGTGCGCCGATCGGTCTGCTCATCCCGTGTACCAGGGCGACACTGGAATTGGAGAAGGCCATCCCGGCCTGGGTCGCGCCTACCATGAGGGCCTCGCGCGCCGCACGGTCCCCGGGATTGGCGTACACGGCGCGCAGCTGTGTGAAGATCGTGCGCATCGCCTCGCGGGCCAGCCCGTCGGCGACCGGGTTGGCTTTGGCGCTCACATAGGCCTCGACGGCGTGGGTCAGGGCGTCCACCCCGGTGTCCGCGGTCAACCGCCGCGGCATGCCCAGGGTGAGCTCGAAGTCCACCAGCGCCGCCCGGGGCAGCAGGGCCAACCCGGCGCAGAGCACCTTCTCCCCGGTCTCGACGTCCGTGATGATGCTGTACCGGGTGCACTCCGAGCCGCTGCCCGCGGTGGTCGGCACCGCCACCACCGGCAGGGCGGGGGAGTCCGTGACCACGGGCGCCTTGTAATCACGCATCCGGCCGCCGTGCGCGCCCAGCAGCGCCACGGCCTTGGCGGTGTCGATGGGGCTGCCGCCGCCCACCGCGACCAGGGAGTCGAAACCGCCTTCGTGCAGGGCCCGCAGCCCCGCCTCCACCACCGTGGTCGTGGGATCGGGGACGGTCTCGGCGAACACCCCGGGGGAGAACCCGGCCTTCTCCAGCCGGGTCAGGAGTTCCTGGAAGAAGGGCTGTCCGGCGATGAAGGGGTCGGTCACCACCAGTGGCCGGGACAGGCCGAGGGAGTCCAGGGTCCCGGCCAGTTCGGCCGAGGCCCCCGCACCCACGCGAATGACATGGGGCAGGGCGATGGTTGCGGTCACGTCGGTACCTCCGAGGGGGACGGGAGTACGGGCACCGGCAGCCCGCCCGGGATCAACGGCGGGCCGCGGCTCAACGCCGGTCTACCTACCCCGTTCCGCCGTCCGAAGCCTCAGGAGAAGGGGAAAGTGGGTTTTCGTGACTGACCGGTAACTGTGGCGGACACGAATCCGGACGCTTCCGGACGCTTGCCGGATGCTTCCGGGGCATGACGAAGGGCCGGGCGGGTGGCCCGGCCCTTCAGCCGCCTCGTCGCTCAGCTGCGCACGAGCGGGGTGTCCACGAGGTGCTCGGCCACGAACCAGGCCTGGAGTTCGTTGGTGCGGATCACGTCCGAGACGAGCACGTCGTTACTGCCGTCGTCGCCCATCTCCTGCACGCGCGCGGCCGCGTCGTGGGCGTCCTCCAGGATGGTCTCGTGCGCCTCCAGCAGGCGGGAAAGCATCGCCGGGACCTCCTCGACCCCGTTCGGCGGCCGCGGGATGTTGGTGATCTCCGCGACGTGCCTGGGGTCGCCGACCGCCACACCGCCCAGGGTCTGGACGCGCTCGGCGACGGTGTCGATGAGCGCCGTCTGCTCCTCGGCGTGCTTGTCCATGAGCAGGTGCAGTTGGTAGAAGGTGTGCCCGCGCATCAGCCAGTGGTGCTTCTTGTACATGTCGTGCAGGATCCGGAGATCGCACAACACCTGGTTGAGCCGCTGACACGAGTACATCCGAGCGTCGTAGGACAGACCGACGGGGATCTGGCGGACGGTCCCGAACTGCTGGATCTCCTCGCCCCGCTGGTGGAGCCACGGCTGGCTGCTGCGGGGTTTGGGTGTCTGGCTCGAACGTTGGTCGGCGGTGGTCACTGCTGGTTCCCCCTCCGGGTCGGTGTACTGCGCGAGGCGAAATCGCCCCGCCCGCCAGTCTTGGCCACCGACCGTTGCCGGAAGTGAAAACGCACGCCATGCCGGGGCAAGGATTCAGCAGGCCTGCCGTTCTCCTGACCGCTCCTACCTGTCGAAGTCGACCGGCAACGCGAACAGCCCGTGCATGATCATGCTCGGCCACCACCGCAGCTCGGTTTCGTCCGTCGCCAGGCGCAGCCCCGGCAGCCGATCCAGGACCGCGGCGATCGCCACCCGCGCCTCCACCCGGGCCAGCTGGGCGCCCACACAGAAGTGCGCTCCGTGGCCGAAGGACAGGTGCGAGGCCTTGCGGGCGGGATCGAAGACGTCCGGGTCCGGGTACTGCTCCGGGTCGCGCCCGGCGGCCAGCAGCGACACCAGCACCGGCTCGCCCGCCTCCAGACGCACCCCGCCCACGGTGGTCGGCTCCGCGGGGAACCGCCAGGTCGCGTTCTGCAGGGGGCTCTCCAGCCGCAGTGACTCCTCGATGGCCGGGCCGAGGAGGCCGTGGTCCGCGCGGATCCGCGCCATCTGCTCGGGGTGGCGCAGCAGGGTCAGCAGCATGTTGCCGATCAGCGCGACCGTCGTCTCGTGCCCCGCCACCAACAGCAGGAAGGCCGTCGAGGTCACCTCGTCCCGGGACAGCTCGCCCGAGCGGTGGGACTCCACCAGGTCACCCAGGAGGTCGTCCGAGGGCTCGGCCAGCCGTGCGTCCACCAGACCGCCCAGGTAGGAGTCGAACCAGTCCGTGGCCGCGCCGATCGCCTCGAACTCGTCCAGGGAGGCGGAATCGATCACCGCCGCCTGCCGGTGGAACTCGGGCCGGTCCGCCTCGGGCACCCCGAGGATGTCGCAGATGATCGCGATGGGCAGCGGGTAGGCCAGATCGCGCACCAGGTCCGGGGCCTCGGCCCGCTCCACCGCCGCCAGGAGCTCGTCGGTGATCCGCTCCGCAGTGGCCTGGAGCGCCCGGACCCGCCGGGGCGTGAAAGCGCCCGAAACCACCTTGCGCAACCGGGTGTGGTCGGGCGCGTCCACGTTCACCATGCTCCGGACCAGGGTGGGCCGGTGGTCGAAGGGCAGCCCCAGCCCCGCCTTGTACCAGGTCTCCTCGCCCCGGGCCGGGTCCTTGAGCATGTTCGGGTCGGCCAGGACCTCCCGGGCGTCGCCGTAGCGGGTCACCAGCCAGGCCCAGGCCCCGCCGGGCAGGTCCACCCGGTGGACGGGGGCGTGCTCGCGGAGCCATCTGTAGGCGGGGTGCGGGTCCGCCTCGAACTCGGGTCCGTACAGGGCGGGCGCGGTGTCGGTCATGTTCGGCCTTTCCGAAGGGGGGGTCGGTCCGAACCCTTCCTACCCACCTGGAGGCGCCAGGGCGCGATAGCGCTGTGCTTGTTCAAGGCGCAATAGCGCAGGCGGTCTCCAGGACGAACCGGGGCCAGGGACGGTGCGGGTCGTGGCCGGTGAGCTCGCGGACCCGGCGCAGCCGGTAGCGCAGGGTCTGGGCGTGGACGTGCAGCGAGTCCGCCGCCGTGGTCGCCGCGCCCTCGCGGAAGTAGGCGCGCAGGGTCTCCAGCAGGTGCCGGTTGTCGTGCGCCAACAACGGCCCGAGCACCGCCCGGCGCACGGTCGCCGGGGCGACCGCGCCCCCGTTGAGCAGAGCGATCACACAGGCGTCGGCCTCCCGCAGCAGGCCGTCAGATCCGAGGGCGTGCGGGGGAGCGGCCTCCAGCGCCCCGTCGGCCAGCCGGTAGGCGGCGGACAGGTCGGTCAGCCCGCGCGGCTCCAGGACACAGCCGTGCCAGCCCCGTTCCACCACGGCAGCGGCGACGCGCTCGGCGTCCTCCGCCCCGGTGAGCACCACCACCCGCCCCGAACGCGTGGTCACCATCGGGTCCGAGCCAGCGGGCGCGGCCTCGGCCAGCAGCTCCAGCCCGACCGAGACCGTGACGTCCTCCGCCAGAGTCCGGCCGCGCTCGGCCGGGTCGCGCGCCGGTTCGGCGACCACCAGCACGGCCGGGTCGGGCGGGGTGGTGCCCAGGGTCCGCGCCCGGTCACGGATGGCGCCCTGGGAGGCCTGGTGGCCGATGAGCAGGTCGTCGAGCAGCGCGCGCCGGGCGCGTTCGCGGTCCGCGTCCAGCTGTTCGGCGGCCTCGGCGTGGCCGGTCGTCAGACTCTCGGAGATCTGGTCGATGGAGGCCAACCACAGTTCGCTCAGAGCGAACACGTCGGCGGCGTCGAGCCGGTCCCCCGCCTGTTCACGCAGGATCCGTACCGCCGCGGCCGAACCGACCCGGTGCGCCCGGACCACGGCGCCGATCGAGCGTCCGTCCGCCGCTCGGGCCCGCCCGATCCCGCGCAGCCGTTCCACGTCCTCGGGCGGCAGACGCGCGGTGTCGCGCACCCACAGCTCCATGGACCGGGTGACCAGCCAACCGGTGATCGCCCGGACCTCCGCCAGCTGGGAGTCGTGCAGCGCCCGGTAGGCGGGCACCTCGGCGTAGACCTCGGCGACGATCCGGTCCACCAGCCCCGCCCGGTCCCGCTCCAGCTCGGAGCTGACCTGAACCCGCTCCTCGTGCCCCACGCGCTCCTCCGCTCTTCGGCGCCGGGCATCCTATCGCCTGGCCCCGCACCGCCTGCGCGCGGCCGCCCGTCGTCCCCCGTGTCCGTGCGTTCCCTGTCCACCCCCTGGCCGGGACCGGCCATCCGGGTAAAAAGCGCGCACAGCTGCGGCGCAGCCTCAGGACCCGACCCCCGCTGACATGGCAGTATGCGCACACAGGCCCGGGACAGACACGAGCCCAACACCGAGCGACGGCGGGCCGGGCGCGCCGCTCACACCGGCCGGGCCGCGTATCCGGTCTGGCCGGACGGGGATTACGGGGGATGAGAATGATGACGGTTCCCGGCATCACGCTGAACAACGGGCTGCGGATTCCGCAGCTGGGTTTCGGTGTGTGGCAGGTACCCGACGACGCTGTGGTGGAGGCAGTCCAGCACGCCCTGGCGGCGGGATACCGCAGTATCGACACCGCCGCCGCCTACGGCAACGAAGAAGGGGTGGGGGAGGCGCTGCGTCGGTCGGGGCTCCAGCGTGAGGAAGTCTTCGTCACCACCAAGCTCGCCAACTCCGACCAGGGTTATGACGCCGCCCTGCGGGCCTTCGACGCCAGCCTGGAACGCCTGGGCCTGGACATGGTGGACCTCTACCTCATCCACTGGCCGCTGCCCCAGCGCGACCTCTACGTCCCCACCTGGAAGGCGTTGGAACGCCTCTACGCGGAGGGCCGGGCGCGCGCCATCGGCGTGTGCAACTTCCAGCGCCCGCATCTGGAGCGGGTTATGGAGGAGGGTGGAATCGCTCCCATGATCAACCAGATCGAGCTGCACCCGCTGCTCACGCAGGAGGAGCTGCGCACCTTCGACTCCGAGCACAACATCGCCACCGAGGCGTGGAGCCCTCTGGGCCAAGGCGCACTGCTCGGTCACCCACTGATCCTCGAGCTGGCCCGGGAACACGAACGCACCCCCGCGCAGATCCTGCTGCGCTGGCACATCCAGCTGGGCAACGTGGTCATCCCCAAGTCGGTGACGCCCGAGCGCATCCGCTCCAACTTCGAGGTCTTCGACTTCAAACTCTCGGAGGAGGAGGTCGACCGGATCAGTGCGCTCAACGAGGATCACCGGTTCGGCCCGAACCCGGACAGCTTCGACGGCGACTGAACCGCCCGGCCCGACAGGCGGGCCGGGGACCGCGGGGGACTAGCGCAGTTCGCGGATCTTACGGGCGCCCGCCAGAGTGGCGTCGATGCCGTTGCGGCGCACCCGGGCGACGTAGACGCCACCGGCGACGAACATCGCGATGAAGAGCCCGACCACCGCGGTCAGGGCCAGGACGGACAGCACGAAAGAGATCATGCGCTCATCGTAGCCGCATGCCCGGCACCGCGTTCACGGGGGAGCGCCCGGGCGCGCGCGGAGTGACACGGAAGGGCTGCCGATGGACCGGACACCGCACGAGATCATCAACCCGCTCACCCTCTCCGACCCGGTGGGCTACTCACACGCCCTCGTGGTCACCCCTGGCCGCGCCGTGTACGTGGGCGGGCAGAACGCGCGCCGCTCCGACGGCATTCTGACCGGGGACTCGGTGGTGCAGCAGTTCGACCAGGCCCTGGCCAACATGGTCGAGGCGCTGCGCGCGGCCGGGGCCGAACCCGTGCACGTGGTGAGCATGCGCGTCTACACCACGTCGGTCAGCGTCTACCGAGTCAACCTCAAGACCCTCGGCTCGGTCTACCGCCGTCACATGGGTCGCTACTACCCGCCGATGTCGGTCGTGGGGGTCACCGAACTGCTGGAGCCCGCCGCCCTGGTGGAACTGGAGTGCGCGGCGGTGGTCCCGGACGTGCGCGACAGTGCGGAACTCGAGGAGGGCGCGCCTCGCGAGCTGGTCGAGGAGGTCGACGAGGCCTTCGCCGACGCCTCCGGTACCGGGGAGCCCGAGGAGGTTCCCGAACAGGCCCGGGCCTGAAACCGGGTCCGAGCGCTCACCGAGCGGGGGAGCGCACCAGCCACACCGCGAGCACGCACACACCCATCCCGGCCACGGCGTCCGCGCCCACCGGTGCCCCGAACATCACCCAGGTCCACACGAGTGTGGTCGGCGGGGTCAGGTAGAGCAGCGCCGATACGCGGGCCACGCTGGTGCGCGCGAGGTTGGCCCAGTACAGCCCGTACCCGCCCAGGGTGGACAGCACGACCACCCACGCCACCGCACCCCAGAACCCGGGGCCGGCGGGCGGGGTCAGGGTTCCGGTCGCTCCGGCCAGGGCGGTGAACAGCACCGCGCTCACCCCGCACTGGACGGCGAGGGCCTCCAGCACATTCCCGCCCGGTCGGGTTCTGCGCTCCACCAGGGTGGCCGCCACCAGCGAGAGCATCGCTCCGAACGGCAGCGCGTACGCCCACCACGGGGCGGCCCCCGGGTGAAGCAGGTCCGAGCCCACCACCAGGCCCACCCCGGCCAAACCCACCGCCAGCCCCAGGACCTGGCGTCCGCGCACCCGTTCACCCAGCAGGGGAAGGGCCAGCGCCGCGGCCACCATGGGCTGAAGGGCGGCCACCAGGGCGTTCGTGCCCGCCGCCACCCCGGCCTCGGCTGCGGCCACCACCCCGTACAGGTACCCGGCCTGGGCCAGCGCCCCGATCCCCGCGTGCAGGGCCAGGTCGCGCCCGCCCATCCGCATGCCCCGCCACAGGCACCAGACCACCAGCAGGCCGCCCACGATCAGGAACCGCCATGCCAGCAGGGTGGTCGCCGGGGCGTACCCGGTGCCCAGCTCGGCGCCGACGAAACCCGAGCTCCACATCACCACCAGGCCCGCCGCGAGCAGGAACGGGATCGCCCGCCGGACCCGGGAGAAGCGTTCGGGGGCGCGGGGAGCTTGGGGAGCAGGTGTCAGAGTGTCCATGGAGGTGAGGTAAACACACCGGTCGGTATACTCACAATGTAGTCGCCGGCCGCAGGAGCTCAGCGGTAGGAGCCCAGTAGGAGGAGCACAGTATGGGCAGAGCCACAGCCGAACAGCCGCTCACCCCCGCCGCTCGCCGCGTCCTGGACGTGGCAACGGATCTCTTCTACACGCGGGGCATCAACACCGTGGGCATGGAACTGGTCGCCGAACGGGCCGGTGTCACCAAGAAGACCATCTACGACCGCTTCGGCTCCAAGCAGCAGCTCGTCGTCGCCTACCTGCGCGCCCGGGACACCCGCTGGCGCGACTTCCTCGGGGCCCGTCTGGACCCGCGGGCCGCGGCCCGCGACCGGCTCCTCGCCACCTTCGACGCCCTGGGGGAGTGGATGGACCAGGAGAACCAGCGCGGTTGCGCGATGGTCAACGCCTACGCCGAACTCTCCGACCCCGAACACCCCGGCCGGGCCGTGGCCCGGGAACAGAAACTGTGGCTGCGGGAGCTCTACACGGAACTCGCCCGCGAGGCCGGGACCGTCGACCCCGAGCCGCTGGCCGACGTACTCAACATGCTGCACGAGGGAGCCGTGGTCGCCCGCAACGTCAGCGGGGTGGCCGACGCCGCTCACACCGCCCGCGAGGCCGCCCGGACGCTGATGGCCGCGCACGGGGTCCCGCAGTAGTGGCGGCGGTTACAGGTAGCCCAGCCGCGAAAGTTCGTTGCGGGCGACCTCGTGCACGTCACCGTGGTCCTGGCGGCCCAGCCGTTCCTTCCACGAACCCACACCCCAGGAACGGTCCGTCAGCAGCTCACTGGCCGAAACCCGGGCGCCGGTGAACTTCAGCAGCCGCTCGGCGATCTCGACCTCCTGGCCGTGCACGTCCTCGTAGCGCAGCGTCAGCAGCTGCTCCGGGCCGATCTCCTGGCGCAGCCGAGCGGACATGCGCACCGCGCCCCGCCAGCGCATCGCGCACTTGGTCGCCACCGAGCCGTCGGTGAAGTCGTCCAGGTCCGACTCCTCCGCCAGGCCGAAGAAGTGGTTCGGGAACTCGTGCTCCAGCTTCATGAAACTGGGCTTGAGCCAGGCCAGCGACCGCTCGTCCTCCATCATGTCCGCGACCACGTCACGGCCGTCCCGGATGATCTGGACGAACAGCGCGTCGGGGAACGCGGCGTGCAGGGCGCTCGCCGAGTACAGCAGGTCGGGGCTGGCGTCACCGTAACGGCGCGCGTCGGCGCTGTGCTGGCACGGTTCAGCAGAAGCGTTGGCGGGCACCCGCAGGCCCTGAGCGGAGCACTTGGGGCAGGTCAGAGGGGTAAGGTGCCAGATCTCGGCGTAGGCCTCACGAAGAAGGCTCGCGGTGCCCGAGACCTTCTCCAACGCCAAAGAGGGGCGCCTGGCCACGGCGTAGACGGCGTTGAGCACGCCCTGGGACCCCGCGCCCAGATGGAAGCCGGGGGCACGGGACAGGGCGCGGGCGATCACCGGAACCCCGGAATGGGGAGCGCCGAGCACGAACACCGGGCGCTGGACCTTGGTCCCGTTGACCACGAGGATGTAGGAGGGCTGCTTCATGATTGTGTCGTATTTTTGCACCCTTTGCCCTTCTCGTGTGCATCGGCCGGGTCTTGCGGCCACCCGCCCCACGCGTTCCCCGAGGTTAAGGCCCCCAACGCTCCAGAAAGGGCCACCTGGGACCAAGGCCGGGGAAAGCCGTGCAAAGACGCTGTAAGAATGGGGTATGGCCTCGATGACCGACGACACCGCGCCGTTCACCGACCCGGAGGGGTTCGAACAGGCTGCCGAGCTGCTGGCGTCCGCGCGACGCATCACCGTTCTGACCGGGGCCGGAGTGTCAACGGACTCCGGTATCCCGGACTTCCGCGGCCCCCACGGACTGTGGACCACCAACCCCAACGCCCAGGCGATGTCGGACATCGACAGCTACATGGGCGACGTCGACGTGCGCCGCCAGACCTGGCTGGCCCGCCGCGCCCACCAGGTCTGGGAGGCCGAACCCAACGCCGCCCACCGCGCCCTGGCCGACCTGGCCTCCTCCGGACGCCTGCACGCGCTCATCACCCAGAACATCGACGGCCTCCACCAGCGCGCCGGGGTTCCCGAGGACGAGGTCGTCGAGGTCCACGGCACCATGCTCCGGGTCATGTGCATGTCCTGCGGCCTGCGCACCCCCAGCGCCGCCGTCCTCGCCCGCCTGGACGAGGAGTCCGACCCCCGCTGCGTGGTCTGCGGGGGCATCCAGAAGTCCGACACCATCTCCTTCGGTCAGCGCCTGGACCCCGAGGTCATCGAACACGCCGCCCAGGCCGCCCGCGAGTGCGACGCCTTCGTGGCCATCGGCACCTCCCTCACCGTCCACCCGGTCGCGGGCCTGTGCGACGTCGCCATGATGTCCCGCGCCTCCCTGCTCATCGTCAACGCCGAACCCACCCCCTACGACGACTACGCCAGCGCGGTCCTGCACGACCCGATCGGTGATGTCGTCCCAGCGCTGGTCAAGCGGGCCCTGGCCGGGTAGGCGGGCCCTCTTCCGGGCGGGGCACCAGGCCCGGCGAGAACCGGGCCGCGTGTCGCGGTGATGGAGGGCGTCGGTCCAAGGCCGATGTGGTTGGGGTCGGGCGCCGACCACGCCTCCCACACCCCCGCTGGCCGCTCACCGCCGTCGCAGCGAAGCGGGTCGAGGTGGAGCGTCTTGAATCGGCGGTCCGAGCATGCGACTCACCCCCGGCCCCGACCGGCTCGCGCGGGCCGGGGCCGCTCCCGGCGTGCACATGACGGACGCCCGGAGCACGGTCGGCTCCAGCGGCGGCCTGATCCGCTTCTTCGGGCTGGGCCGCTGGTTGCGCGCCGCCAACGGAGTGGAACTGAAACCGCGTGGGTTCGGGGCGCAAGCGGGCAGCCCCTGCACGCGCGGATCAGGGGCCGGCCGAACCCGAGGGAGGCTCGGGTGGTTTGCCCGGGCTGAAGGGCACCGAGGGGTCGACCCGCGTGAGTGAGGCGGACGGATCGTCCGTCTTGAGGAGGCCTCGCTCTTCCCAGCGCAAGAGCAGGGACTGGTCCCCGTGCTCGAGGTGAGGGCGCAGCTGGTCCAGCAGAGCGCGCACGGAAGCATACGGAGCACTGATGACGTCCGTGCAGCGGTTGAGGAAACCCGCCACCTCCTTCTCCAGGAGAGTCCTGCCGGCGAGCCGGGCGGGCCACAGCCGCAGGTCCTCCGCTACCTGGCGTAGGATGAGCAGTTCGACCCGGCCCAGGGATGTGGGGGCCAACAGGCGCTTGTAGCTCTGGAGGCGTTCGGCCACCCGCTCGTCGTCGAGCTGGCCGACTGGTTCCAGGCGGAGCCGGAGCACCTCATGAGCCTCCACCCAGGCGCTGCCGTCCTCGTCCGCGTACCAGGTGCCCAGGTCCTCGGAGACGTAGCGCAGGTAGGGGGTCAGGATCGTGGCCAGCCGGGAGGCCGTCCCGTTGGCGCGCATCGCGGTGGACCTGAGCAGGCGGGAGGCCACCGTCCCGTAGGAGACCTCGACCTCGTAGGGGTTGAGGATGGCCGGGGCACCGGGGGAGTCCGCACGGAGCTCGAAGCCGACGCACTCACCGAGGTTCACGGGCTCCTGCCGTTCGCGGCTCAGCGCACTGTAGGACTGCTCACCCTCCCAGTAACCGATGTGGCGCATCCGTACCAGGTCAAGGATCCCGAACCACTGGGACGCGGGCAGCGCCCGCCACAACGACACCGTCCGCCGCCAGGAGTGCCACGGGTCGCCGCCTTCGGGGTACAGGCTCTCCACGGCGATGGGTTCTTCGCTCACCAGCACCAGCAGAGTGACCAGGTTCGCCGTGTACCGGGCCTCGCGCGAGGTAACCGGCAGCCTTTCGGGTTCGTACTCGGCGAAGGAACGATTGGGCGCGGGGAAGGGGGCTTCCCGGAAGAGCTCCAGCAGTAGCTCCCGGAACTCCGCGCGTAGGTCCGGCCCCTCCTCCAAGCGCGGGACCAGCAACTCCTCCAGAAAGGCCACCACCTTGTCCCGGCCCGCGTAGGCGGCGAAGGAAGCCAGTGCGTAGAGCTCGCCGTCGTCCAGTTGCAGAGCCCGGCTCCGGCGGCGGGAGGCCCGGGCGCGGTCCTCGGCCAGCTCTTCCAGGGCCGCGACCACCATGCGGGCCACCAGGTACTCGCCGAAGGTGGCGTGCAGGAACTCGAAGGCGCTGTCGGTCCCGCCGGTAGACCTGGAGCGCGCCTGGTGGACGAAGAAGAAGCGGCCCAGCACCTGATGGGCAGGGGCGATCCGGCCGTGCAGGTCGGCGTCGTCCGGAGCCTGGGCCGCTTCGGGCATCAGGACGGCTAGGTCCTTGTCCAGCTCCTCGGCGCGCACGCTCTGACGGCCCCGGGCGAACATCGCCATCGCGGCTACCTCGAGGCGGCGCAGTTCGTCCTCGGCCGCTCGCTCCAGATCTCTCCCGCCCAGGTAAGGCCGGTGTTTTTCCACTTCACGTCGGGCGAACATCTTCAACAGCCGCTCGTACAGTTCTCCGAGCGAGAGCGTGCCCGAGGCCCTGAGCAGCGCGTTGTCGTGAGCGTCATAGACCAACAACATGATCAGCAACAGGGGCTGCTCGGCCAGGTCGCGGTAGCGTAGCACCACCTCCTGGGTGAGCGGGCTCAGCCCGGAGGCTCGGAAGGCACCGGCGTTGGCCTGGTTCCACACCTGGAGCATCTGCTCGATCTGGCCGTCATCGAAGGGTTCCAAGCGGATGACGGTGGTTCCGGTGGGGAACCGTGTCCGGTCCGCTACGAGGGTCCGGCTGGTGACGATCACCGCCACCGGTTCGCCCATGCCCTCTTGTCTTTCCTGGAATTCCTGGACCCGCTCCAGGTAGTCGGAGCGGTCCACTCCGGTCGCCTGGAGCAGTTCGTCGAAGCCGTCCAGGATGATCACCGGCAGTGCACCCTCGGTGTCGTCGGACAGTTCCCGCCAGGACACACAGGTGTGCAGGTCGGCTGCCAGACCCTCCTCGATCTGGGCGTGCAGCGGCGCGTTCGGGCTGACCGCCCGCAGTTCCACCCGGATCGGCAGGAAGTCCTCAGGAGGCAGTCTCGCCGCGAGCATCTCGGTGAACTTGGACTTGCCCGCACCGGGGTGGCCGAGGACCACCACTGGTTTGCGGGTGGCGACGGGATGGGTGAGCAGGGCGGCGGTGAAAGGTTGCAGGTCGTTCTGGACCGGTCTGGGCTCCCACCAGTCGGCGCTGGAGGGGGAGTCGTGGGAACCGTCCACGTAGGCGACCCGGCCGCGCGGGGGAACGTACGCCTCCCGCAGTGTCGGCGGGGCGAGCCCGGCGGTGGCATCGTTCGAGCGCAGTATCGGTCGGTCCAGGACCGACTGGTAGGCGGCGGTGAGCTCCCGCCTGCGGCGTGAGACCGAGCGCCCCGAAGCGAACTGCGAGAGCTTTTCGTGCAGACCGGTCAGGCCGGTTCCGATCTCTCGCCGTGTCCTCGAATGCTCCTGGACGTGCATCCACAGGCCGAACTCGGGGACCTGCGCTCCGAGCCGTAGAAGCGCGGCGTCGAGCCCCCTGCGGGCGAGCGGAGGGACGAAATCATAGAGTTTGCCCAGGAATGAGTTCTTTTCAGGGGTGAGCCCGTGCCGCTCCGCCACCTTCAGCCCCAAGGTGAACTCGACGAAGGCGTCGTTCAGGCGGAAGAAGAGGAACTCGGCTGCTGCCTCGGTCGGCTCGGATTGGTTCACCCTGAACGTGGGCGACATGTAGCTGACCGAGTCCAGGTGTTCACCGAGGACCGCGAACTGCTCCTCGGCGGTGACCTCCAAGTCCGCCAGGGTGAAGGGCGCCTCCTGGACACGCAGCGACTCTTCGACCGCTTCGAAGAATGTCGTGACCACCAGGACCTTGTACGCGGCCTCGATCTTCTCCGTCCTGGACAGCCTGCTCTGGCCCCGGAGCTTGCCGCCCAAGCCCTCCAGCGCCTTGCGGCCCCTGCTCACCAGGGCGCCCCGAACCCCGAACACGTCGGGGACCCCCACCAACCCCAAGCCGCCGTCGGCGATCTTCTCCGCGAGGTCCAGGACCTCCGAGTCGTTCTTGCCGAGGATCTTCAGGGCGTCGCTGTAGGTGAGCCGTTTCGCCATCGGGTCGGGCCTCTTCCACGTTCGGGGGGGTGTGAGGGGGCGGGAACGCGATCGGACCCGGCATCGGGGGAGATGCCGAGTCCGCAGTTCAGAAGGGGTTATGAGGGTTGTGATGTCTTACGGCAGCTGCCAGTTCACCGGTTCGGCGCCCTGTTCGGTCAGCATCGCGTTGGTCTTGCTGAAGGGCCGGGACCCGAAGAAGCCGTTGCGGGCCGAGAGGGGGCTCGGGTGGGCGGACTCCACGCAGGGGATGCCCGGCATCATCGGGCGCAGGTTGCGGGCGTCGCGGCCCCAGAGGATGGCCACGAGCGGCTTGCCGCGCTCGGCCAGGGCCCGGATGGCCTGTTCGGTGACGGCCTCCCAGCCCTTGCCGCGGTGCGATCCGGCGTTGCCGGGGGCCACCGTCAGCACCCTGTTGAGCAGCAGAACGCCCTGCTCCGTCCACGGCGTGAGGTCGCCGTTGGAGGGCATCGGGACGCCCAGGTCCTCGCCCATCTCCTTGTAGATGTTGCGCAGGCTCGCGGGCAGGCGAACCTCCGGTGCCACGGAGAAGCTCAGGCCCACAGCGTTGCCGGGGGTCGGGTAGGGATCCTGGCCCACGATGAGCACGCGCACGTCCTCGAAGGGCTGTTGGAAGGCGCGCAGCACGTTGTCCCCGGCGGGCAGATAGGTGCGTCCTTCGGCGACCTCCTGGCGGAGGAAGTCGCCCATCGCGGCGATCTGCGGGGCGACCGGTTCCAGCGCCTTCGCCCAGCCGCTGTCCATGATCTCGTTCAGGTCCCTGTTCGGCATGGCCAGAACACTAGTGCCAGACAGCGACAACCAGTACCGCTTCGGACGATCGAGGCGACAATCTCACCTTGATGCCTGAAGTTCGGCGAAGGCCTCACGCAGGTAGCCACGGACGGCCTGTTCGGGAACCCGGTGGCAACGGCCGATCCGAAGGGCGGGCAGAACGCCTGAGTGCGCCATGCGGTAGACGGTCATCTTCGAGACCCGCATGATGGTGGCCACCTCGGCCACGGTCAGGATACGAACCTGATCCGACGGTGGCGGCGAACGCCCCCGCGCACCGCCACGGGGGCGTCCCTCTCAGCCCTTCGGACCGCTCCGTGTCCTTCGCGCTACTCCGCGCGCCAGCCGCCCTGGCGGTCGGCGAGGTTGAGGGCCGTGGTCACCAGCGGGACGTGACTGAAGGCCTGGGGGAAGTTGCCCACCTGGCGGCCCGCCCTGGGGTCCCACTCCTCGGCGAGCAGCCCGACGTCGTTGCGCAGGGCCAGCAGCCGCTCGAACAGCTCCTTCGCCTCGTCCTGGCGGCCGATGGACAGCAGCGCGTTGGCCATCCAGAAGCTGCACGCCAGGAAGGCGCCCTCGTCGCCGGGCAGCTGGTCGGCGGAGTTCTCCAGGTCCGTGCGGTAACGCAGGACGAAGCCGTCCACCATGAGGTCCTCGCGGACCGCCTCGATGGTGCCGATCACGCGCGGGTCGTCGTAGGGCAGGAAGCCGACCTCGGGGATGAGCAGCAGGGCCGCATCCAGCTCCTTGCTGCCGTAGTACTGGGTGAAGGTGTTGCGCTGGGGGTCGTAGCCGTACTCGCACACCTCGGCGTGGATGGTGTCGCGCAGGGCCTTCCACCGTTCGATGGGGCCCTCCTTGCCGAACTCCTCGATGCTGCGCACCGCGCGGTCGGCGGCCACCCACGCCATGACCTTGGAGTGGACGAAGTGCTGTCGGGGGCCGCGCACCTCCCACAGTCCTTCATCGGGCTCGTCCCAGCACCACTCGAGGTAGTTGACCAGGGAGCGCTGGAGACCCCACAGGTAGTCGCCGCCCCGGATGCCCGAGCGCCGGGCCAAGTGCAGCACGTCCATGACCTCGCCGTACACGTCGAGCTGGTACTGGCCCACCGCGGCGTTGCCGATCCGGACCGGGCTGGAGTCCTCGTAGCCGGGCAGCCACTCGGCCTCCCACTCAGTGAGGCGGCGCTCGCCCCGGATGCCGTACATGATCTGCATCAGCTGCGGTTCACCGGCCACGGAGCGCACCAGCCACTCGCGCCAGTCCCGGGCCTCGTCGGTGTACCCGGAGCGGATCAGCGCTTCGAGGGTGATGGTGGCGTCGCGCAGCCAGCAGTAGCGGTAGTCCCAGTTGCGGACCCCGCCGATCTCCTCGGGCAGCGAGGTGGTCGGCGCGGCCACGATCCCGCCGGTGGGCCGGTAGGTGAGGCCCTTGAGGGTGATGAGGGAGCGCACCACCGCGTCGCGGTAGGGGCCGTCGTAGGTGCACTGGTCCACCCACTTCTCCCAGAAGCGTTCGGTACGGGAGAGGGCCTTCTCCGCGTCCAGGTGGTCGGACTCCTCCACCTGGGAAGGGTGCCAGGTCATCACGAACGGCACGCGCTGGCCCTCGGTGACGGTGAAGGTGGCGTCGTGCGTGAAGTTGTGGCCCTGGAGGAAGACGGGGCTGCTCAGCCAGATGGCGTCGGGGCCGGCAACGGCCACCAGTTCGGTTCCGGACCGGTGCACCCATGGCACCACGTGGCCGTAGTCAAAGCGGATACGCATGGAGGTGCTCATCCGGACGGTGCCGCGCAGCCCTTCCACGATCCGCACGATGTGCGGGGCCCCGCCGCGCGGGGGCATGAAGTCGATGACCCGAACGGACCCGGTCTCGGTGTCCCACTCCTGTTCGAGGACGAGGGTCTCGCCCCGGTAGTGGCGCCGGTCGGCCCGCGGCTCGCCGTCGGCGGGGCGCAGACACCAGCTGCCGTTCTGGTCGTCGCCGAGGAGGGCGGCGAAACAGGCAGAGGAGTCGAAGTCGGGAAGACACGCCCAATCGATGGAACCGTCCCGCCCGACCAGCGCGGCGGTCTGCATGTCGCCGATCATTGCGTAGTCTTCAATCCAGCCGGGCACGCGGCTCACCCCCAACACGTCGTCATGGTTTCTGCGATAGCGCGAGTCGCCCCGTTGCCACGGGGTGCGTCGCTTCTTCGCGAACCGCCGCGCGCACGCCCGTGTGCGCGCCCCGTCGGGGTCTGCCGCCCGACCCGCCTCCAGGTCGGGGCGCCGTTCGGATCCTGTCTCCCCCAGACCGCCCGCCGCTGCCTCATACCCGGATATGTGCCCAGGTGAGGGCAGGCGTAAAGGACGGTCATGGAAAGTGTCCGAACCCGGCCCTGTGCCGTTTACCGCGGTCCTATCTTCCACGCTCTGCGCGGGCCTGGCTACCCACGAATGCACGTGCATCTGGACGTGCGCGAGGTATGTCAGGGAATGGGTGACTTTCTGCGGGGAGAAGTTATGACGTGGTGATCAACCGACGATGACAAGACGGCGAACCGGGGTGCTAACGGCCCGACAGAGTAGTGCTTTCCGGCGTTTCCTCGGGCATCCGCATCATCGGGAGGAACACCTGCGCCAGGGGTCCGATCGCCACCATGAACACCACGGTCCCCACCCCCACGGTCCCGCCGAGGAGAAAGCCGGACAGCGCCACGGTCACCTCGATGAGGGTACGGGCCAGCCGGATCGAGAGGCCGCGCGCGGCCAGTCCGGTCATCAGTCCGTCCCGCGGTCCCGGACCCAGTCCGACCCCGATGTAGCAGCCGCTCGCGATCCCGCAGACCAGTACGCCCGAGACCAGCAGCAGGACGCGCAGCGGGAGGGAATCGGTCGCGGGCAGCAGCCACAGGGACACGTCGACGGACACGCCGACCATGACCACGTTGCTCAGCGTGCCCAGCCCGGCCTTCTGGCGCAGCGGGATCCACAGCAGCATCAGCAGGGCGCCGACGATCACGCTCCACGTGCCGATCGACAGTCCGGTCTGCAGGGACAGGCCCTGGTGCAGCACGTCCCAGGGCATCGCGCCCAGGTCGGAGCGGATGAGCAGGGCCCCGCTGAGGCCGAACATGTACAGGCCGAGGTAGAGCTGGGCGAGGCGACGCAGCCGGGGGCGCGGTAGTACCGGGGTGATCAGCAACTGGCGGATCAGGCGGGAGACCAGGCTCCGGGGCTGTTCGGACACGTTCGACCTCTGCTTTCGGGCGTACCGGTTCCCAGGCCGGTGAAGTTAAAGGTGGGGTGATTGGATGACCATCCATGGAGGGGGCCACATCGGTATCGTGGCTCAAACAGGGCCGGGATTGAAGAGCCAATCCCACCAACTGGCCTGATTTGCCCCCGATGAGGTGAAGATCCATGGTGAGACAGCGCACCGACCGCCCCGGAACCGGCGGCGGAACCCGGCGGATCAACGGCCGGCTGCTCGCCCGGCTGATCGGTGAGGCCCCGGTCGAACGCCCCTACTACCTGGCGATCGCCCGCGCCGTGAGCGGGCTGGTCCTGGACGGCCGCGTCCCCACGCACACCCGGCTTCCGGCCGAACGCGACCTGGCCACCGCCCTGGGGGTGAGCCGCAACACCGTCACCGCCGCCTACGCCTGGCTGCGCGACAACAGTTTCCTGGACAGTCGGCAGGGCGCGGGCAGCTGGACGGTCCTGCCCGACTCCGGTACCCGCGGGCCGGCCCCGTTCGTGCCCGCCGCCGAACAGATCGACCTCGGCGTGGCCGCACCCCCGGCCGTCGACGGGCTGCGTGACGCCTCCTTCCACGCCTCGGAGCAACTGGCCGCGCACGTGGGCGGGATCGGCTACTACCCCTACGGCCTGCCCGAACTCCGCCACGCCATCGCCCGGCGCTATGTCGAGCGGGGGCTGCCCACCACCCCGGAGCAGATCTTCGTCACCAGCGGCGCCCAGCAGGGCGTCACCCTGGCCATGGACCTGTTGGTGCAGGAGGGCGACGAGGTCCTGATGGAGACGCCCACCTACCCGCACGGCCTGGACGCGGCCCGCCGCAACGGCGCCCGCATCCGCACCACCGGGGTGACCCCGCAGGGCTGGGACATGGAGTACCTGGTGGACGCCTTCCGCCAGCGCAGACCCTCCGCGGCCTACATGATCCCGGACTTCCAGAACCCCACCGGCGCGCTCATGGACGACGACGAACGCCGAATCCTGGTCCGGGAGGCCCGTCGCGCCGGGACCCACCTCATCATCGACGAGTCCGGCGCCGAGCTGGCCATCGACTCCGGTGACCTGCCCGCCCCGGTGGCCGCGCACGACACCGACGGGCGGGTGCTGACCGTGGGTTCGGTGGCCAAGCTGTTCTGGGGCGGGTTGCGGGTGGGCTGGGTGCGCGCGACCCCGCCGATGGTCACCCGGATCATGGCGATCCGCCAGCGCTTCGACCTGGCCGGTTCGGTGCACGACCAGCTCACCGCCACCCACCTGCTCGCCGACGTGCTGCGGATCCGCGCCGAGCGCAGCCGTCAGCTGCGCCGCAACCGCGACGCGCTCCTGGCCGCGCTGCGTGAGCGCCTGCCGGATTGGCGGCCCAGTACGCCCGGCGGCGGCCTGGTGCTGTGGGCGGCCCTGCCGCACCCGGTCGCCACGTCACTGGCCGAGGTCGCGATCCGGCACGGCGTACACCCGGCGGCCGGGCCGCTGTTCGGCGCGGACGGGACCCTGGAGCGGTACCTGCGCTTGGCCTACACCCGGCCGCCGGACGTGCTGGCCGACGCGGTGGAGCGGTTGGCCGCGGCCTACGCCGAGACCCTGGCCCACCCCACTCAGCCGCGCGGCCAGCTCTACGTCTGAACGGCACCCCGCCCCTCCTCTCACCCCGTGATCTTGCTACCAGTAGCAAGTTCGGCGCCGAACTTGCTACTGGTAGCAAGATCACGGGGAAAACAGGGGGGCCTGGGGTCAGAGGGAGAAGCGGTGGGCGAAGCGGATGACCTCGCCGAGCACCTCGTCGCGGTTGGTCTCGTTGAAGACCTCGTGCCGGGCGCCGGGGAAGATCCGCGCGGTGACGTCCTCGCCCGCCACCGCCTCGATGCCGACCTTGGTGTCGGATACCGGCACCAGCTGGTCCTGGTGCCCGTGCACCCACAGCAGGGGCAGGGAGCCCAGACTGCCCGCGGTGTTGCCCCGCTCCAGCTCGGTGAGCAGGGCGTTGACCGTGGTGCGCTTGAAGGGTCCGTGCCAGACCAGCTCGTCGGCCACGTAGGCCTCGCCGACCGCCGGGTCCCGGGAGAGGGTGGCGGGGTCGATGGGGGCGTCGGGGATCACCTCGGCCGCGGCGAGCTGTTCGGCCGCGGCCCACCGGCCCAGGACCGGCCCGGACAGCACCAGCGCCTGCACCGAACCCGGATACACCTGGGCGTAGCGGGTGGCGATCATGCCGCCCATGGAGTGGCCGATCAGGACCAGCGGCAGGCTGCGGTAGGCGGTGCGCGCCTGGGTGACGACGCGGTGCACGTCCTCGATCACCCCGGCATAGTCGTCGATCAGGACCCGTTCCCCGGAGGACCCGCCGTGGCCGCGGTGGTCGGCCCCGTAGACCACCGCTCCGGCGGCGCACAGGTCCCGGGCGACCTGCTCGTAGCGGCCCAGGTGTTCGCCGTAGCCGTGCACGAGCACGGCCAGCCAGGTCGGTTCGCCCTCGGCGGGCGCCCAGGCCCGTGCCGCCAGTTTCCCGGTCCCGTCGGGCCCGCCGGCCAGACCCCACTCACGTGTGCTGATCACCGTGTCCTGCCTCCTCGCTGCCGCTTCCGTCTGCGACGATCAGGTGGTCGTCGCCGGAGTGGTCACCCTAGAACATCGTGTCCGGGAGCCGGAGGGCATCGCCTGAGTAACGATCGGCGGTGCGGGTTTGGGTCAAAGGCCAGGCCGGGCAGCCAACTCTCGTGTGTGCTAACGAAATATGCCAAAAGGTGTGATCAGGGCTACACACCGTGAAACTGGATCTTCTACGCTTAAGTATGGGTATCCCTCGGGTGGGTGCAATTTCGTGTACTTCCTACCCGGCAATCTCAGACTGGAGAGGGTGACGTCCGTGCTGGCCGACTCCTATGGCCGCGTGGCAACAGACCTGCGCGTGTCGCTCACCGATCGCTGCAACCTCAGATGTACCTACTGCATGCCCCCGGAAGGGTTGGAGTGGCTCCCCAAGGCGGAGCTGCTCACCGACGACGAACTCCTGCGCCTGATCCGTATCGGGACCACGCAGCTCGGCATCGAGGAGATCCGCTTCACCGGCGGTGAACCCCTGCTACGGCGGGGTCTGCCGGGCCTCGTCGCCGGAAGCACCGCCCTCACGCCCCGCCCGCACACCGCGCTGACCACCAACGGGATCGGGCTCGCCCGGATGGCGCCCGCCCTGGCCGAGGCCGGACTGGACCGGGTCAACGTCTCCCTGGACACCCTCGACCCCGTCGTGTTCGAGAAGCTCGCCCGGCGCCGCCGACTCGACGACGTCCTGGAGGGGATGGCCGCCGCCGCACGCGCCGGACTCACCCCGGTCAAGGTCAACGCCGTGCTCATGCGCGACGTCAACGACCACGAGGCCGCCGAACTCCTCCGCTTCTGCGTGGAGCACGGCTACGAGCTCCGCTTCATCGAGCAGATGCCCCTGGACGCCCAGCACGGCTGGCGCCGCGACACCATGATCACCGCCGACGAGATCCTCCATCGGCTGGAGGCCGAGTTCGACCTCGACCCCGCCGACGCCGACACCCGCGGCAGTGCGCCCGCGGAGCTCTTCCATCTGCGCGGTCAGTGCTTCCCCAACGGCGAGCCCGCCACCGTGGGCGTCATCGGCTCGGTCACCCGCCCGTTCTGCGGGGCCTGCGACCGGGTCCGGCTCACCGCCGACGGCCAGATCCGCAACTGCCTCTTCGCCCGCGAGGAGTCCGACCTGCGCACGCCCCTGCGCGAGGGCGCCACCGACGACGAGATCGCCGACCGCTGGCGGGCCGCGGTCATGGCCAAGCTCCCCGGCCACGGCATCAACGACCCGAGCTTCCTCCAACCAGCCCGCCCGATGTCCGCGATCGGCGGCTGATCCCGCGCTCCGGACCCCGCCGCGCTCGCGCGCAAACACGCCAAACCGCAATAAACCGGTTGCCTCCTCCCGGTCCCCTCTGACTTGATGTTCCGGGGCACAGAACACGTCGGTGCCCCGGGGCTCGAACAGAAACGGGAGGTGGCCCCATGTCCTACACCGAAGTACCCGGCGAGCGCGTTCCTATCCGCATGTGGGCCGACCCGGCACAGGTCGAGTCAGCCGCCATGGACCAGCTCCGCAACGTCACCCGGATGCCCTGGACGCACGGGCTGGCCGTCATGCCCGACGTCCACTACGGCAAGGGCGCCACGGTCGGCTCGGTGATCGCCATGCGCGACGCCGTCAGCCCGGCGGCCGTGGGCGTCGACATCGGCTGCGGGATGACCGCGGTCCGCACCGGCCTGACCGCCGAACGGCTTCCCGACGACCTCGGCCCCCTGCGCTCGGCCCTGGAAGCGGCGATCCCGGTCGGCTTCAACTCCCACGACATCCCCGTCGACCCCGCCCGGATCACCGGCCTGAAGGGCACCGGCTGGGACGGCTTCTGGGGCGGTTTCGACGACCTCGCCTCCGCCGTGCACCCCCGCCACGAGCGCGCCCGTCGCCAGATGGGAACCCTGGGCGGCGGCAACCACTTCCTGGAGGTGTGCCTGGACGACGACGGCGCCGTCTGGCTGGTCCTGCACTCCGGCTCCCGCAACATCGGCAAGGAGCTGGCCGACCACCACATCACCCAGGCGCAGGCGCTGCCGCACAACCAGGACCTGCCCGACCGCGACCTCGCCGTGTTCCTGACCGGGACCCCGGAGATGGACGCCTACCGCCGCGACCTGTTCTGGGCGCAGGACTACGCCCGCCGCAACCGCGACGTCATGATGGGCCTGGCCTGCCAGGTCCTGGCCAACCGGATCCCCGGGGCCACGTTCGAACAGCGCATCTCCTGCCATCACAACTACGTGGCGGAGGAGACCTACGACGGCGTGGACGTGCTCGTCACCCGCAAGGGGGCGATCCGTGCCGGAGCGGGCGATTTGGGGGTTATTCCGGGCAGTATGGCGACCGGGACGTACGTCGTCCGAGGCCTGGGCAACCCGGCCTCCTTCAACTCCGCCTCGCACGGCGCCGGACGCCGGATGAGCCGGAACAAGGCCCGTAAGACCTTCACCGAGGCCGACCTGATCGAGCAGACCAAGGGTGTGGAGTGCCGCAAGGACCGGGGCGTGGTGGACGAGATCCCGGCCGCCTACAAGGACCTGGAGTCGGTGATCGAGGCCCAGACCGACCTGGTCGAGGTGGTCGCGCACCTGCGCCAGGTGGTGTGCGTCAAGGGCTGAGCCCTCGGGAGTGCATGCTGGTGTGATGGAGAACCTGGACGCCGTGGTGCTGGCCGGAGGGGCGGCGACCCGCATGGGCGGCGCCGACAAACCCGGCCTGACCGTCGCCGGACGCACCCTGCTGGAACACGTGGTCGACACTGTTCGCGCTCACGACCCGAACGCGGGCGTGACGGTGGTCGGCCCCGAACGTGAGAGCCCCCCGGCCCGCTACGTCCGCGAGGACCCACCCGGGGGCGGCCCCGTACCGGCCCTGCGCGCTGGGCTATCCCATGTGAGCGCCCCCTGGGTGGCCCTGCTCGCCGCCGACCTGCCCCACCTGAACCCGGGCCACTTCGCGGCACTGGCCACGGCTGTCCGGGGAGGCGAGGGCGCCGTGTTCGTGGACGCAGGCGGCCGGGAGCAGTGGCTCACCGGGATCTGGCACACCGACACCCTGCGCACCGCGCTGGCCGTCTACACCGGACGCTCGCTCCACAAGCTGCTCGGCCCGCTGAACCCCGTTCACGTGCCGCTCACCGACGCCCCCGCGGACTTCGACGTGGACACCCCCGAAGCCCTGGAACGCGTCCGTCGCACCCTGGAGTGACCGGAGTGAATCCGGGCGGTACCGGACCCCGGCCAGGGCGAACGGCATGTCCCGGGACACCCCCGAACCAGGTCCGGGCGGGCGTTTGCTCGCCGGGTCACTTCCCCCACCGGCCGCAGGCGCATGCACCGCCTGGCGCACCGCGGTCCTGTGAGCGTGCACACCGGTGATCCCGGGCCGGGGCGGGCCCCGTGACCGGCGGGGCTTGCCCCGGCCCGGGGGAGTGGTCCATGATGTCCGCCATGACTACCAGGAAGGGCGGAATCCGCCCGGGCCGTTGAGCCCCACCGCGCCGACGTTCAGGTCGGCCGCCGAACTCCTTGTTTCCCTTGAGGGCCTGAGCCACCACTCGCGCATGGTTGCGCTGGCCGATCACGCCCGCCCGTCACCCTCCACCACCCTCAACGGACACGCTGGCGCGCGCAGCCCCTCTCGCCCGTCACCCTCCACCACCCTCAACGGACACGCTGGCGCGCGCAGCCCCTCCCACACCGGCACACCCCACCTGGCCGTGATCCTGCGCGGCCTGATCGAGACCGGCCACCACCGCGAGGCCCTGCACATGGCGATCATCGCCCGGGACCTCGACACCGTCGCCGGTTACCTCGCCGGACCCGACCCCGAACTTCGCGGGGCCGCCCTGCGCGCCGTGCGCACCCTGCCGATCCCGGATCCGATGGTCCTCCCTGTGCTGGAGGACGCACCCACCGCACTGCGCCGGGCGCTGTACCGGACCCTGTACCAGGGTCGCCGCTCCGTACTCGCCGACGCCCTACTGGAGCGGGTCCGATCGGAGTACGGCGACGCCGAGGCCGCCGCATTGCTCCCCGCCTGTACCGCCGAGACCGTCGCCCGGCACTTGCCCGGGCTCGCCCACGCGTTCCAGTCCTGGCGCCGCCTGGCCCGACGCCACCCCGACACCCTGGGGGACCACCTGGCCGAACTCCTGGCCGCTTCCGCCACTGACCGCTCCGCTCTCTCACGCTGGCACCGCCCTCTGACGGCACTGGATCCGATCCGCCCGGGGCGGGTTCTGGAGATTGCGGGCGCTCACAACGTGCGGGGCTATCCGCACGCCCGCCGGGTGAGCGGAGCCGCCCCGCTCCGCTCTCGGCACCCGGAGGTCTCCACCGGCTCCCGTCTGAACGGAGAACTGTCCCGGGCGATGCGCACGCGCCCGGCGACCGCCCGGTGCGTCCTGCGCTCGATGCCCCCTCAGGAGCGGTCCGCCTTCCTGGAGCGGGTCCTCGAACGGTGGAACCACCGCCGCACCCCCGGTGGTCTCCTGCCCTTCCTGGACCTGCTGCCCCGCGAACAGGCCGCGGAACTGGCCCGCGAGGCCCTGGCGGAGCTCTCCGTCTTCCAACGCACCAACAGTCGGATCCAGATTCCCGACCAGGATCTGGACGCCATCGCTCACCTTCCCTACACCGAAGCGGCCGGGCCGCTGGGGGAGGCCGCCTCCAGCGGCGACCCCGACCGCCGCGCCCGGGGCCTGATCCGCCTCGTGGAGGCGACCGCCCGCACCGGCGACCGGGAACTACTGGCCGCCGTCCTCACCGAACGCGTCGAACGCCACCGAGCCGACCGCGACCCGGTCCGCCGTGCCCTCCTGACCACCCTGACCGACATCGACCCGAACTTGCTCGTACCGTGCCTGCCGCTCCTGCACCGGCTGCTGACCGACACCGTCCAGGCCCGCGACACCTCCGCCACCACCCGCGACGTCCTCCGGCACCTGGCCGCCCGCCTCCTGCGCCACCCGGACACCCGCGTCCACGAACCGGCCGTGCGCTGGGGGATCGAGGTCTACCGAAGGCTCATCGAACGCTTCGGCGCCGACGGCCTGGGCGATCCGGACCGGGCCCGGCACAACGCGCCCTGGTGGGCGCCCCGGCGTCGCGGAAACGCTCCCTGGTGGGTCTTCGAGGAGCACGGCGTGCACCGCCACGGCCCCGAACCCCGCCTGTACCAAGTTCTGCCGCCCGGAGCGGAGGACGTGCTCTTCGGCCAGCTGAGCGGTTTCCTGGCCCGGGCGCGCCGCCGCGGTGTCCACGCACTCGCGGTGGCGCTGGCCGCAGAGCTCGGCCGCCGGGGCCGTCACCTCACCGCACTGGACAGCCACCTGCGGGCCGCCGTACTGGCCGACCCTGGCTCCGTGACCGCTGACCGCGCCGCCGCCCTCCACCTGGCCGCCCATCTGGACCGGACCGAACGGGCCCGCCGGGCGCTGAGCCTGTTCGAGGAGGACCCGGCCACCGCCCGCGTCCCCCGCGTCTGGGACCTGCTCGCCCGCTACCACCCGCCATCGGTGGTGCTGCGCGCCCTGGCCGTCAACGGGGCCGGGCAGGGCGGCCAGGCCGAAAACGCCCCCGTGTGGGTGCCTCGGGTCAGCCGGGACCTGGCCCGCTCCTGGCCCGCCGAACTGCGCGAACGCCTCCGCGCGCACCTGCTCGATGTCATCGGTCGACCCGTGTTCGCGGCCGCCGACCGCGAGGCCGCGCTGCGTTCCCTGAGCTCGCTGCCCGGCGCCCACACCCACCTGCCCGCCTTCCTGAACGACGGCGAGGTGGTCCTTCGGGAGGCGGCCCTGTCCGCGCTCGGCCGCTGCGGCCGGCCCGAAACCGCGCTGGAACTGATCGCGGCGCACTCCGGCGGCCCTCAGTCACGGGCGGTCGGACCGGCACTGTCCCGCTGCGCCGAACACACCCGTCCCTCACGTCTCGGGCCGCTCCTGGCCCGTGTACTGGAGGGGCCCGGCAAGGTCACCGTCCGCCGGACCGCCGCCCGGCTCCTGGCCCGGCACCGCCCACCCGGCGCGATCGCCGCCCTGACCCGTGTCCTGCGCCGACCGGACGAACACCGCGACGTGCTCGCCGCGGTCGCGACCGCCCTGCTGCGCCGGTCCGACGCCCCCGCGGCCCTGGCCGCGCTCACCGAACGGGTGCCGGACTTCGCCGAGGAGGAGATCCAGGTCGCCCTCCTGGGCGTCGACCCGGAAGGGCTCGCCCCCGCACTGCGTAGACCGGCCGCCGAAACGCTCGCCGGGCTGCCGGTACCGCGTCGCTCCCACTGGCGGATGAGTGGCTGGTGGGCCCGCTGGAACGTGTGGGGCTCACAGACGCTCGACGACGTGGTCGAGGCCGCCTGCGACCTCGACCAGCCCACGGAACGGGCGATGTCCGTCTTCGTCCAGACCCTGGTCCGGGGGCGCGGCCGGGACCGGCTCGCCGAGGTCCTCGAACGCCTTCTGGCCCAGCTCCCCGGCCCCGAATCAGGTGTCCCGGTCCCCTCCCCGGCCCCGGCCCGTCCGCCGCATTGGCGCAGTACCGAGCACGACCGGGCGAGCGGCGCCTTCCAACGGCTGCGCCGGGTGCTCGACCTCCTGCACTCCCTGATGCTGCACGCACCCGCCGGGGATCAGGTGATTCGCGAACAGACGGACCGTGTCCGGGCCCTGCTCGCCACCCGCCCCGAGCTTCTGGACGGCACGGTCACGCTGATGGAACGCGACCTGGCCCGGACCGTCAGGGTGGCCGAGGACGACCCCGACATCGAAGCGGTGCTGGACCATCTGTTCCTGGCAGCCCTCCTGCTCACCACCCGCCCGAACCACGACCAGAGCCGCTTCAACGCGATCGTCAGCCCCCTGTGCTCGAATTACCGGCGCCCAGAGGTCCCCATGACGACCCTGGTGGAGGTGGTGCGCCGCCTGGCCGCGGCCGCCGAGGCCGATAGCGGCCCGCTCGGGTGCCAGACCGGACTACTCGGCCTCACCCTGCTCGGGAACGTCCTCCGGGGCACCGGATGGGAGCACCCTCTGCCGGACCTGCTCACCGAAGCGGGTCGTAGCCGCCACGAGGAAATTCGCCTGACCAGCTGGAACCTCGTCCTGGCCTGAGCCGTGCGGGGTGGCCCGCAACCTCCGGGCCGCTCCGCACAGCGGATCCACAGAACCTCCACCCCCGCCCCACACAGAAAGTCCCCGTGACCTCTCCAGCCTCACCAACCTCCCCGGCATCCCCGGCATCCCCGGCCCTCCGGCTCCTGCACACCGCCGAATCCCTGCCCGCCAAGGAGCGCATGGCCCACCTGGCTGCCTACGCTCGCAGCCGCGCGGGAACCCCGGAGCTGGCCGCGACCGTCCAGCAGCTGCACACCCACGGACACGGCCGACTCTCCTTGCACCTGGCCATGGTCGCCCGTGACCTGGACACTGTCGCCGCCTACTTGCGCGGCCCCGATCCGCGGCTGCGCCGGGCCGCCCTGCGCGCGGTGCGCACACTCCCGGTCCCGGACGAAGCGGTCGTCCCGGTGCTGGACGACGCCCCCACCGCCCTGCGCCTCGCCCTGTACCGGACCCTGTATGCGGCCCGTCGGTCCGTGCTCGCCGACGCCCTGTTGGGCCGGGTCCGGGCCGAGTACGGGGACACCGAAGCCGTCGCCCTGCTCCCCGCCTGCACCCCCGAAACCGTCAACGGCCAACTGCCCGACCTCGTGTACGCGGTCCGGTCCTGGCACCGCCTGGCCCGCCGCCACCCCGGACCCCTTCTGGCACTCCTCTCCCGGCAGGGTGAGGGCCTGCACCGCTCCACTCGCTGGAACGCCGCCCTCAGAGCACTCGACGCCATCGACCCCGCCGCCCTGGTCGAACTCGTCAGCACCGAACCGGTTCTGCGCGGTCGGCTCCCGCGCACCCGCCTCCTCCTCGAACGCCAGGACATCCGGCACTACCCTCGCCGCTACCCCGCCCTGCACAACGGTTCGAGGGAACTGGCCGCCCTGGACACCGAACTGCGGTCGCACCCCGAGTCGGCTCTGCGGCTCTTGCGGGCCATGCCCCGCGCCGAAGCCCGCGCCCACCTGGAGCGCTTGGTCACCGAGCACAACGGGGGAGTGGGCCACACACTGCTGCCCTACCTGGAGCTGCTGCCCCGGGATCGCGCCGTCGCCGAGGCCCGGCGGATGCTCCACCGCCCCGCACCCGCCCGGGACCCTCACATCGATCTGGGCGCCATCGCACACCTGCCCTATCCCGAAGCGCACCGGCTCTTGACGGAGGCGGCCACCTCCGGCGACCCCCAACGGCGCTGCCGCGCCCGCACCCGCCTGATCGAGGCCGCCGCCCGTACCGGCGACGCGGACCTGTACACCGGGGCCGTCAGCGAAGTGATCCGACGCCACCGTGGCGAGCGCGACTCCGCCCAGCCGCTCCTCCTGCGGGCGCTGGCCGCCTCACCGCCGCGCCTGCTGGCCACCGCACTGCCCGAGCTCACCCAGCTGTGTGAGCACCTCCTCCAGGCCCCGGACACCTCCTGGAACACCGTGGGAGCGGTGCGAGAGCTGCCCGCTCGCCTGCTGTTCCACCCGCTCACCAGGGCCGACCCCGCAGTACGGGAGTGGGCGGTGGACCTCTACGCGCTCCTGGTCCGGTCCCGCGGGGCGGACGGGCTGCCTATTCTCCGTACCCCCGGGTTGACCCGCCCGCCCCGGCGCCACGGACACCCGCCCCTGAGCGCGGCGACCCCGCTGGAACACCTGCTCTGCCTGGACGCCGCCCGAGACCTGTATGAACGGCTCGTTCCCCACCTCGAATCCGAGCACGCGCGCGGGGAGTACGCATCGGCGATCGCCTTCGCCGCCACCCTGGGCCCGCTCGCCCACGAGCTCACCGGACTCCAGGAACTGCTGCGCACCGCGATCCTGGCCGGGGCCGGGGCAGCGGCTTACCTGTACCACTTCGACGGCCCCCACGGACCGGCCCGCGCCCTGGAAATCTGCGAGCGCGACCCCGCTAAGATCCACCGCCACGAGGTCTGGCAGGTTCTCCTGCGCCAGCCGCCGCCCGTGCTGGAACGCCTGCTGGCCCAGCACACGAGCTCCTGCCCGGCCCCGATTGCGCCCTTCCCGCGGACGGTGACCGCACGGTGGCCCGCCGCCGTCGTCGCCGCGGCCGTCACACACCTGAACTCCGTGATCGAGGGTTCCGACCCGGTCGGCTCTGCGCGGGCGCTCCGAGGGCTGGGTGAGCTGCCTGGGTCAACCCCGCATCTGGCGGCCCGCCTGGACACCCCCGAACCCTCGCGCGCCAAGCTCGCCCTGCACACACTCGGCCGCTCGGACCAGCACGAGCAGGTCCTCGAACTCCTCGCAGCGCGCCTGGGCGGCCCCGACCAGCCCCTGATCGCGGCGGTCATGGCCCGCTGCGCCGGTCACGTCCGGCCCTCCCGGCTGGGCCCGTTCCTGGCCTCGGTCCTGGACGGATCGACCGATCCGAAGTCCGAGGACACCGTGGCCGGGGTGAGCGTGCGCAAGGAGGCCGCCCGCCTCCTCATCCGGCACCGCCCGCCCGGTGCCGTCACAGCCTTGCTCCGCGCCCTGGAAGGTGAGCGCGAACAGCGTGACGTGCGGGCGGCCGCCCTCGGGGCCCTCACGCACTTCCTCGACGATTCCGCCGTCCTACCCGCGCTGCGCGCCCACGCACCGTCTCTGGCCGCCCCCGAACTCCAGGGAGCCCTGTCCGCGCTCGCGCCGTACCTGTGCCCGCCCGCCGTCCGCACCGACTTCGCCCGCGTGGTCGACAGCCTCCCCGAACCCCCTACCGGCTTCCCTCACCTGATGTGGCTCAGGGCCACTTGGCTGCCGCACCTCCCCGACGGGCCGGAACGGATCATCACGGCGGTGTGCGACCCGGCCGTCCCCGATGACACCGCAGTGGGCCCCTTCATGCAGCTGCTGCGCGACGGTCGGGCCCTGGACAGGGTGGAGGAGGTCTTCGGTCGCCTGCTGGCCGGTCAACCCGCCGGGGTCCCGCTGCGCCTGAGCGACGGGGAGACCTCGATCCGTCCTGTCGCGCGGCTGCGCTCGGTGGCGCGAGCCTGCGCCGGGCTGATCCAACCGAACGGCGCCGTGCCCGCCGATCTCGCCGTGCGACTGGTGCGGCTGTTGGGAGAACACCCCCAGCACCTGGCGGAGGCGGTCCGGCTCACCGACGCCCTCTTCCAGGCGCGGGCGGGGGAAGGAGCTGCCCCCGCGGAACTGGTGGCCGTGTTCGCCACTGTGCTGGAACAGCTCGCCCGCCACCCGCTGTCCCTGCTCGGCTGGCTGCGGAACCTGGTGCGCCCGGTGGTGTCCGGGCTCAGGGCGCGCGGGAGCGGTGACGGCGAGGCCCTCACTCTGACGGGGCTGCTCCTGGAGCGGGCGCGGCGCGTCCCGGGTCCCGAAGGAGCGGCGGCGGGGCTGTTCGCGGTGCTGGTCGCCGAGGAGTTCGGCAACCGTTCCGGCT
The DNA here is from genome assembly GCF_000340985.1 of Nocardiopsis valliformis DSM 45023. Classification (NCBI taxonomy): domain Bacteria; kingdom Bacillati; phylum Actinomycetota; class Actinomycetes; order Streptosporangiales; family Nocardiopsidaceae; genus Nocardiopsis; species Nocardiopsis valliformis. The sequence goes on along the minus strand of NZ_ANAZ01000026.1, from coordinate 92,236 downwards.
GGGCCCGGCGCTGGTCGAAGTCACTGGTGGCGGCGGGGGAGTGCGGTCACGACCAGGTACGTGAACTGGCCCGCACGGTCGCCCTGGGGTGAGGGGTTCGGGTGCGGGCTGTCAGCGTCCCGGAGCTAGCCCTCGAACTCGGCCATGGGGACGGTCTCGCGCAGGAAGCCGCGCAGGTCCAGGAAGTTAGCGAGATAGTCGCGATGCTCGTCGCAGGCCACCCAGACCTTGCGGCGGTCGGGGGTGTGCAGCTTGGGGTTGTTCCATACCAGGGCCCACTCGGCGGGCGCCTTGCAGCTCTTGCGTGAGCAGTGTGCGTCCGGTGCGGTATTACCCAATGCTGATCCCCAGGAGACAAAGCGGATTCGGTGGTCAAGCCCCGGCCACGGACGGGTATTCACGCCGACCGGGTGTGGACAAAAGGCGACGCCGGGTGGTTACGGGGGCAAACCACCCGGCGTCGCAGCGATGTTTCGACGGGGGCTCGAAACATCGTCCCGCGCTTCGACGGGGGACCGAAGCGCTAGGACCCAATGTACACCGCTGCCCCCCGGGGTACGTCAAGAGTCAGTTACGACGTTGTCTCGGGAGAGTCCCTCGGGGGAGGGGCCTAAGTCCCAGCTCAGGACTTATCTGGCACTCCCGCTTCCCCTTCGTCTCGCTATTCGATCCCCGCAACACCTGCCTCCGGGGTCAAGCGCGTCCCAACCGGGACCAAAGTCCTCGAAAAGAATCGGCAAAGTGCTCCGATCCGTTCTCCGGAAAGGGGGCGGAGAAAATCAGGGGGCCCGTGTGGCGGACGGGGATTGCGGGGAGGCAGGGAACGGGGCCGGGTTCAACGGGTTTCGCCCGGCAGCACCACCACCGACTCAGCAGGGGGTCAACCATGACCGACCACACCTATCGCGTCACGGAGATCGTCGGCACCTCGACCGAGGGTGTCGACCAGGCCATCCGTAACGGCATCCAGCGGGCCTCGGCCACGTTGCGCGGGCTCGACTGGTTCGAGGTCACCCAGGTCCGCGGGCACATCGAGGACGGCGCCGTCGCCCACTTCCAGGTGGGGCTCAAGGTCGGCTTCCGACTGGACGACTGACCGTCCGCCCACAGCCGCCCGCCAGGGCACACGAGCAGGGCCCGGACCGTCGTGGTCCGGGCCCGTCGCTGTCAGGGTGAATCCTGGGGTGCCTCGGTCACCCGGGGCCACGCCCTCAGGCGCCGGCGCTGGGGTCTGTTCCGCGCAGCACGTCCACGTGGACGTGGTCCAGGTGGCGCAGGATCTCGTTGTCCGGATCGGCGTCGTAGTGGCGCCAGCCCATCGACGGGTACCGCGTGCTCCAGATCTTGTCGTCGAAGATGATGACGTCGATCTTGTACTCGGGGGCGTGCGCGATCAGCCAGTGCGCGAGCAGCCATCCCTCACGGCGGTTGTCCTCGTTGACCGGCCGGTAGAAGATGTCGAGCGCGCGGCCCTCGTAGTGGGCCGAACCCTCACCGTGGCCGCTGTCGTATCCGCCGGGCACGTATCCGCCGATGCTGGTGTCGGCGAAGTGTGCCTCGATGCCCGCCTTCATGGCCTCGTTGCGCGGGGTCATGCCCGAGGGCAGTTCCTCCTCGAACTCGACATCCTCGCCCGAGTAGCGGCAGCTCATGGACGGCCCCGCGTCGTCCTCGGGGCCGTTGACGAGGGCGTCCATGATCTCGTCGGGGATGTCGTCAACATCGGGCTGCTCGACGGGGGCGCTGTCCCCCTGGTTGATCACGGCCGCGGCGGTACTGGCCCGCTGAGCCTGGTCGCGGTCGAGCTTGATCTGTTCCTCGCCGGTCCACACCGAGCACTCGGGCCCCCACGGTGCGGAGACGGGGAAGATCCGCTCCTGGTTCTCCACCACCCATCGGGTGCCCAGCACGCCGATCGTGGCCAGGACGGCCAGGATCGCCACGGACAGGATGAGCCCGTGCCATCGGCGGTGCACCATGGCGGACCCGGTGGATCTGTGTGTCATGGACTCTGCCCCTCCACGCCGGGGACGGGCGGCCGCGCCGCCGTCGACGTCCCGGGCACCAGTGTCTTTACGGCTCCCTGCGGGATGCTCCGTCTATTGGACACATCGGACTCAGCTCACATTCCCGACTGTGACCGGAATCAAGTCAGAAGCCGTAAACGAAACCGGAGGTGGGGCCGGTCACAGGGCCGGCCACAGCACCGACCAGAGGACGAAGACCCCGCCCAGGACTAGCGTCAGCGCCCAGATCCGGTCCAGGGTCACGCCCTTCCAGCGCAGCGCGTGCACCCCGAGGAAGTCGTAGGCGATCAGCGCCGCCACTCCGGCCGCTGCCAGCATGGCCAGGGTGTGCACCCCGGTGGCGGCGAGCCCGAGCACCGTGGCGTCCCACAGGCTCCAGGTGACTTCTCCGGCCTCCATCGCCCCACCGGCCCCGGAGGCGCCAGCGGTTTCACCCGAACCCGCACCACCCGCCCCCGGGCCCACTGCCGCGGACCCCTCCGCCGCGGCCACGGTCTCGGCCGCCGTCCCCTGGCTTCCTCCCGTATGACCCCCGTGCCCGCCGCCGTCCACGTGCGTGTGGTGGAGCTGACCGGCCAGGACCGGCATCAGCATCAACCCGGCACCGTGCGCCGAGGACATCAGGAAGGACCAGGCGGTCAGCTGCCACAGGGGCAGTCGCACCTCGCGCCAGTGGAAGTGCCGCCGCGACAGCAGCATCACCAGCCCCACCAGCACGATCACGCCCCCGCCGAGCACTGGGAACAGGACCGAGGCTGTGGCCGAACCCGTGACGGTGATCGCCACCGCCGCCACCGCGACACTGACCGCGTGCCCCACGGCGATCGCGGGCAGGGCCCGCAGGACCTGGCGGCGACCGCCCTCCTGCAACCCCCTGCTGACGGCGAGCAACCACCCCATGCCGGGGTGTAGCCCGTGGAAGGCGCCCAAGGCGACGAGAGTCCAGAGCTGTGCTGTGGTCACCGCGCCAGCGTCACACGACCGACCGGGGGTGACAACGGTCGGCGGCCAGCTGACCGACACCGGTCACCCGGGGGCTCCGGGGTTTGCCGGAACCCCCAGGGGGTGTCACCCGTGATCTTGCTACCAGGAGCGCGGTACCACCGAAACCCAAGGCGCCGAACTTGCTTCTGGTAGCAAGATCACGGCGGAGGGGGCGGGGCTATGGGCAGATGGCGTTGAGGTCGGTGGCCTCCGAGCCGACCTGGCGGCCCGGGTCGGCGGGGGAGGGCTCGTCCAGACCGGTGTAGCGCTGCCACTCGGTCCGCTCGTCCTCCTCCCACTCCTGCCATTCCTCGAGGGTCGGGTCCTCGATCTCCTCGGGACCCTCGACGCCCTCCTCGGCGCCGTCGCCGGAAGCCGAGGGGGAGGGCTCCGAGGACAGGTCGTCGCCCTGCTCCTCGCTGGCGCCGATCGCCTCACGGACCAGTTCCTTGATCTCGTCCCAGTCCGGGTTGCCGGTGGACACCTGCGGCGGGGACAGCTGGAGTGCGCTCATGTCGCCGTTGTCGGTCAGCAGGTCGGCCAGCTCGATGAAGGCGGGCACCTTCGTCTGCGGGATGTCGGTGCTCAGTGTCCGCTTGGTGGCCCCGGCCAACTGCCGGTAGCTGGTCAGCACGGTGGTCGGGTCGACCTGCTCCGCCACGTACTTGACCAGGCAGCCCTGGCGGCCCATCCGCCCGTAGTCGTCCGAACCGATCCGGGAACGGCCGTACCAGAGCGCCTCGTGGCCGTCCAGGAGCTGGTATCCGGGCTCCAGTACCCCGCCGTGCACCCCGTACGGGATGGGTTCCTCGATGCGCACCCGCACTCCGCCCACGGCGTCGATCAGGTCGCGGAAGCCCATCATGTCGACCATCGCGTAGTACTCGACGTCCAGGCCGACGTTGTACCCGATCACCTTCTTGAGGGTGTCGGCGGCAGGGTCGGAGGAGAGCGGGTCGAGTGCCAGTTCGTCGGGCTCCTCGGCGACCGTCTGATAGACGTCGTTGAGCAGCAGGTCGAAGCCGTACGGCTCCGGGTAGCGCTCGGCGAGCTCGCTGCCCTCGGGGAACTGGATGTTCTCCAGGTTGCGGGGCAGACCCACCAGCACCGCGTCACCGGTCTCGGTGTCCAGGCTGGCCACCATCATGGTGTCGGTGCGCACCCCGTAACGGTCGTCCGCGGAGTCCGAGCCGATCAGCATTACGTTGACCCGGTCCGCACCGTTCCAGGGGTCGGCGGCGTCGTGCGGCGGCAGGTCGTCGCGCTCGGGGGCGTCGAAGACCGAGCCCAGCGTCTCGTAGGCCGTGTACCCGCCGTGCAGGGCCCAGGCCGCCGGAGCGCCCACGGTCGCGCACAGGAGCAGGACCACGACGCCGCCCAGGAGCCGCTGGCCGAACTTCGCGCCCTCGGGTCGGGTGATCGTCCACGAGTGCACGATCACGGTCAGCCACAGCACCGCGATCACGAACACGGCGCCCATCGCGCCGAGCAGCCAGCGGTCCTGCACAGCCATCCCTGTCAGTACCGTCGCGGCGCCCGCCTCGTGCGCGCCGAGCCGGACCAGCCAGAGGGCCAGAGCCGCGATACCCAGCAAGTAGGCGCCGAGGATCACGATCCCGGCACCCCTGCGCCCCATGCGCAGGTGCGCTGCACCGGGAAGGGGCAGCGACGCGGCGGTCCACAGCAGCGCCCCTCCCGTGCCCGGGCGCGCGGGCGCCTTCTCCGGCCGCTCGTCCTCCGCTGCCACCAGCGATTCCTCTCAAGCCGCGGGGCGATCACGACTGCCCCGTTCTGGTACTCCTGTGCACTCGCCACGGTCGCCGGGTGGCGGTCACTTCTCCTGTTGTTATGCCCTTTCCCAGGTACACGTACGGGAACGACCCGTTGGTTCCCAGGGTTCCGGATCTCCCGGTGCCCGCGTCGGCACCGGTGGGGCGTGAAGCCGCCCCCTCACAGTGCGCCGGAGGTGCCCCCGGGGGCGTCGCACGGGTCCGTGAGATCAGTGTGGCGCTTTGCGGGGGTTGTGTGCACAGTGGTCACCTCATCAGGGGTGTTCTATACAAGTCTGTTATGTGGTCGAGAGGGTCCGGTTGGGGCATTGAACGACGCTCTCGGGCCGGTCAAAGGGGTGAATCAACCGATTTCTTTCGCGATCGGTAGTGAAGAGGCGCCACAACTGCGATGATCTGCCCGGAGGAGGGGGCGTCGTCCGGGGGTAAGGGCGGCGTCATGGGAACGAAAGGCAACCATCGTGCTCGATGCGGTTGACGCCGCGCTCATGCGGGCGTTGCAGGGGGACGGCAGAGCGACGTTCCAGGCCCTGGCCGACGGAGTGGGCCTGTCCCGGACTGCGGTACGCGCCAGAGTGCGCCAGCTCGTGCAGTCGGGGGCGATCAGAATCGTCGGAGTATTGCACGCCGGTGTGGTGGGCATGGAGGTCCTCGGCCACGTGTCGTTCCGGGTCAGCGGACCGGTCGGTCCGCTGCTGGAAGCGCTGGGGGAACGCGAGGCCGTGACCTTCGCGGCGCAGTCGGCTGGGAGGTTCCCGGCCATCGCGCAGGTCCGGGTGGCCGACGACGCGGCTCTCACCAAGGAGCTCGCCGACCTGCGCTCACTGCCGGGCGTGGACGGAGCGGAGGTCTTCCGCGCCAACGCCGTGTACAAGGACGCCCACAGCAGTGTGCGTGAACTACGCGACATCGAGTTGGACGCGCTGGACTGGCGTCTGGTGCGAAAACTGCTCAAGGACGGACGCGCCTCGTACGCCGACCTGGCCCGCCAGGTGGGGCTCTCACAGGCCGCGGCCCGCTCCCGGGTGGTGCGGCTGCTCAACTCGGGCGTGGTCCACGTGACCGCGCTGGTGGAGCCCTCGGCGGTGGGCGCCAACGAGCAGCTGGGCTTCGGCCTGCGCTGTCGCGGTGACGCCGACGCGCTGGGGACCGCCATGGCCAACATGGGCCGGATCTCGTTCCTGGCCAGCGGTTTCGGTCGTTACGACGTGATCGGCACCCTGACCGCTCCGGACCGCTGCCAGCTGGTGGAGGCCCTGGAGCGGATCCGGGGGACGGCGGGGGTGGCCCACGTGGAGACGTGGGACCACCTCCAGGTGCGCAAGGAGCGCCGGGGCGGTGAACGCTCCGTCGGTTGGGTGCCCGCCTGAGAAGTGCCTACCTGAGGCGCCCGTCCGAACCTGGGGCATGGGGCCGGGCGACCGCCCGCCCTCATGTCCCGGGCTCGTCCTCATGCCCCAGGATGGAGCCATGGTGACGGAACCGGCTGTGCCGGACGAGGCAGGAACACGGCCCCTGGCGGACACACAACCCCCGGCGGGCACACTGAGGCTGCGCGGGCAGACGTTCGCGGGCCGCCGCTACGCGGTGATGGGGGTGATCAACCGGACCCCGGACTCCTTCTACGACCGGGGTGCCACCTACGCCCTGGAGGCCGCGCTGGCCTCGGCCGACCACGCCGTGGCGGCGGGGGTGGACATCATCGACGTCGGCGGGGTCAAGGCCGGTTACGGCGCCCACGTGGACGAGGCCGAGGAGATCCGCCGCACGGTGCCGTTCGTGCGCGAGCTGCGCGACCGCCACCCCGGGGTGGTGATCTCGGTGGACACCTGGCGGGCCGAGGTGGGCCGCGCCGTCGCCGAGGCCGGGGCGGACATGATCAACGACACCTGGGCCGGTGCCGACCCGGACCTGGCCCGAGTGGCCGCGGAGTACGGCACCGGGCTGGTGTGCAGCCACAGCGGGGGACTGGCCCCGCGCACCGACCCCCACCGCGTCCGCTATGACGACGTGGTGGCCGATGTCGTGTCCGGTGTGTGCGCCCTGGCCGAACGCGCGGTGTCGGTGGGTGTGCGCTCGGACGGGGTGATGATCGACCCCACCCACGACTTCGGCAAGAACACCTACCACTCACTCGAACTCACGCGTCGCCTCAGCGAGCTGTCGGCCACCGGCTGGCCGGTGCTGGTGGCGGTCTCCAACAAGGACTTCGTGGGGGAGACCCTCCAGGCCGGGGTCACCGAGCGCGGTGACGGGACTCTGGCGACCCTGGCCGTCTCCGCCCGTGAAGGGGCCCGGGTCTTTCGCGTGCACGACGTCGCCGCTGCCCGAGCCGCCCTTGACGTGGTGGCGGCGGTCGGCTGAGTCTGTTTCGAGTTCCTGTGTAACCATCGGTAGCAGTTTTTGCGTGTTTCGGGCTGATATGGCTTGCGTCACGCTTAAGTTACCGGCGAGTATAGAGGGGGTCGGTTCGAGCCGGCCGCACCGGGCGCGGGTGTAATGGAGGCTGACGTGGCGCTTGCGAAGACGTTGACGGCTGTGGGAACGGTGGCACTGGCCCGCTGCGGAGGGCGTCCGTTCGGGACTCACCTCTTCTCCGTCTGGCCGGGGGCCGCGTTCGCCGCGACCGCCTTCCCGGTCCGCTGCTCGCCGGGGGACAACCTGGCGCTGCACGTCGCCGTGGCCCAGGCCCCGCCGGGGTCCGCCCTGGTGGTGGACGTCTCCGGCGAGCCCGAGTACGGCTATGTGGACGAGATCCTCGCGGTGGCGGCGCGCACCAAGGGCGTGGCCGGGATCATCCTGGACGGCTGCGTGCGCGACATCGCCGCCATCGCCCACTGCGAGCTCCCGGTCTTCGGCGCCGGGGTGGCTGTCCGCGAGGCCGGGCACGACGCGGGCGGCTCCGTGGGCCAGCAGATCAACATGGACGCGAGCGGTCCCGCCCCGCTGCCGGTGCGTCGGGGTGACTGGATCGTGGCCGACGACGACGGCGTGGTCTGCCTGCCCCGGGGGCAGGTGAGCGCGATCATCGCCGAGACCATGGACAACGTCACCCGCGAGCGGGAGATCATCGACGCGGTCTGCGCCGGGGAGAGCACCTTGGACCTGCTGGGCTTGGACCCGTCCAGGGTGACCGGCTGGGACGGCGGTGCCGACCAGGCCGGGCGGTGCGGGCGGCCGCGCTCACTGAACGCCCGCCGCGAGGGCCGCACGGCGGAAGGGCACCCCCGCCCGAGACTGGGTCCGCGCTCCGCCGTGGGCGACGTCTACGGCGGCGACTGACCCGCCTCGACTGACCCGCCTCGACGCGAAGGTGAAAGCGGACGGGCCCGGAACCAGGGGGATGGTTCCGGGCCCGTCCGTGTGTTTCAGGCGAACACGGTGTCAGGCGCTCACCGAGGGCGCCCGTCGCGGGTGCTCACTCCTCGGTGAGGGAGAGCAGCTCGTCGATGTAGCAGGTGGCCTCACGGGCGGCGAGAACCGGGTCCGCCTCCCGGATGGCCTCGGTCAGACCGCTGTGGTCGATCCCGTCGGTGGCGGAGGAGGGCTGCTCTGAGGCCTCGTCGCTCTGCTCGTACGCGGTGTGCGCGATGCTGGCGTAGACGACCTGGGCGATGTCGTCGTAGAGGTCGATGAGCAGCGTGTTGTGGGTGGCGTTGACCACCGAGCGGTGGAACGTGAAGTCGGCCTCCACGAACGCGCCCATGTCCTTGGTCCGCCAGGCCTCCTCGCGCAGGGCCATGGCGCGGTCGATGTCGGCCATGTCCTCCTCGCTGTGGCGCAGCGCGGCCAGGCGCGCGGCCTCGACCTCCAGGGCGCGGCGGACCTCGAGGTTCTCCCGCAGGCGGGAGCGCTCCAGGCGGCGGCGCAGGGCCCCGCCGAGTTCGCTGGAGGCGCGGACGAAGGTGCCCGCCCCCTGACGGATCTCCAGCAGCCCCGCGTGGGCCAGGGCTCGAACGGCCTCGCGGACGGTGTTGCGGCCGACCTCGAGCTGGTCGGAGAGCTCCGACTCGGTGGGGATGCGGTCGCCCACGCCCCACTCGCCCGAGTCGATCTGGGCTCTTAACTGACTGATGACCTGGTCGACGAGACCGGTCCGGCGTGTCGAGGCGAGGGGCACGCGTATACCTCCTAGGGGCGGGTCGCCGGATGACAGGGCCAGCGCACAGGTACGGATCGGTTAAGGCCGGAGCTTAGACCAGTTGCGGACCGGAATAGGCCCCGAACGGCAATGCGTTATCCTCATGAAGTACATAGGGTCATCCTACGAATATGTGAGTCAAGTCCTATGAGCGCAACCCCCACGCGACAGAAAACCCCGCAGAACCCCTCCCTGACCGGGCCCGTACGGGCCGCGGTCCCTTCGCGTGGGGCCCTTGTCCTCATCGCTGTGGCCATCGCCCTGGCGGCGCTGAACCTGCGCACCGCGATCACCAGCGTGGGGCCGGTCCTGGGCGAGGTCACCCAGGGGTTGGGCATGACCGCGGTGGGTGCCGGAATGCTCACCACCCTGCCGGTCCTGTGCTTCGCGGTCTTCGGCGGGCTCACCCCCATGCTCAGCCGCCGACTGGGCTCACACCACCTGCTCGTCTACGCGCTGACCGCCCTCACCGTCGGCCTGATCGCCCGCGCCCTGGCCTCCGAGCCGTGGCTGTTCCTTGCTCTGAGCGTCGTGGCACTCTCCGGTGGCGCGATCGGTAATGTCATCCTCCCGGCTCTGGTGAAGCAGCACTTCCCCCACCGCGTGGGTCTGATGACCACGGTCTATACCACCGGGCTGGCCGTGGGGACCGCGATCGCGGCCGCCGCCACCGTGCCGCTGGAGCAGGCCACCGGCGAGTGGCGGATCGCCCTGGGCTCCTATGCCCTCTTCGGCCTGGTCGCCGCCCTGCCGTGGCTGTTGGCCCTGCGCCACGAACCCGCTCCCGGCGACGCCCGCGAGGCGCTGAGCGTGCGCCAGGTGCTGGGCACCGGGATCGGCTGGCAGGGCGTCCTGTATTTCGGCACCCAGTCCTCCATCGCCTACATCATGTTCGGCTGGTTCGCGCAGATGCTGCGCGACCAGGGCCTGGACGCCCAGTCCGCTGGGGTGATGCTGGCCTACCTCACCGCCCTGGGCATCCCGATGTCGCTGATCCTGCCCTCGCTCATCGTCCGCGTGCGTGACCAGCGGCCCTTCGTCCTGCTCTTCGTCGCCGCCTACCTGGTCGGCTTCACCGGCCTGTGGGTCGCTCCGCTCGACGGCACCTGGCTGTGGACCACCTTCGTCGGTATCGGCTTGGGCAGCTTCGTCATGGCGCTCACCATCTTCGCGGTGCGCACCCGCACCGCCGAGGGCACCGCGGCGATGTCCGCCTCCAGCCAGAGCCTGGGCTACCTGCTCGGCGGGGCCGGACCGTTCCTGTTCGGGCTTCTGCACGAGCTCAGCGACGGCTGGCACGCCCCGATGGCCATGGTGATGGGGCTGGTGCTCCTCAACCTCGTCGTGGGGCTCCTGCTCGGCCGTCCCCGCTATCTGGAGGACGCCATCGCCGCGAAGGCCGCCAGCCGCGCCTGAACGCCTGAGCGCCTCAGAAGCACCGGGGGCGGCGGGGCGCTCGGTCGGCACCCGTTCCGGACGCCTCAGACGGGCAGCCAGTCGACCCGGCCGATGAGGTACACCGCGCCCACGAACGCCACGATGTCGATCACCGTGTGCGCCACCACCAGCGGCATCACCCGGCCGTAGCGCACGTAGAACCAGCCGAACACCACTCCCATGACCAGGTTGCCGAAGAACATCCCCACGCCCTGGTACAGGTGGTAGAAGGCGCGCAGCACCGAACTGGCCAGCACCGCCTTCCACGGCGACCACCCCAGCTGCCCCAACCGGTGCAGCAGGTAGCCGACCACGATCACCTCCTCCAGGAGACCGTTCTTCAGCGCCTGGAGCACCAGGACCAGAGTGTCCCACCAGTTGCCGTCCAGCGTGCTCGGCACGATGGTGCGGGTCAGGCCCAGCTGCCAGGAGACCACGTACACGACCAACCCGCCCGCGCCGATCAGCGCGGCCAGACCCGCCCCCGTCCAGGCGTCGAAACCGGGCCGCTTCGCGTCGAACCCGATGGTGCGCGCGGACTCCCCGCTCCGGTGCAGCAGGTAGACCACCAGCGCGACCGGGGCGAGCGCGAAGACCACCGCGTACAGCTGGAAGGACAGGTCGAGCCAGGGGCGGTCCTCCGCGCGGGACCGGATGAGGCTGGCGGTCTGGTCGGCCATGGACTCGGGCGCGGTGAGCACGCCGAGGAAGGAGATGGTCGCCGACACCGCGGCGGCGCCCAGGGAGAGGGCGAGCACGCACAGGATCTCCCAGCGCAGCAGGGTGCGGCCGGGGAGAAGGTTCGGGACGGTGGTGGTCTTCGCGCGCGTGCCCTCCGCTGTGCCTTTGACGGGGCCTTCGGCGGGGGAGGGGTCCGACTCGCGCGGGTTCTGCTGGATTCTGTCGGTCACCCGTCGAATCTACGTGCAACCGCTCACGAAAAGATGACGGCCGGGGCGGTGGTACGCGACCACCGCCCCGGCCGTGGGGCCTGCGGGTTACCCGTTTACTCGTCGCCCTCGTCGTCCATGCCGTCGTCCATGCCGTCGTCGAGGCCGTCGTCGATGCCGTCGTCCATGCCCGGCTCGGCCGGGTCCTCGACGCCCGGGTCGGCGCCCGTGTCCTCACAGGCGGCGACACCGAACACGGCGACCGCGGCGATCGCTCCTCCGGCGAGGACGCGACGGGTGGTGGAGAGTGCTTCCTTGCTGATGTCCTCGAGCTTCACAGTGACTCCATGTGATCGGGGATGTTGGCTACGGGTCCGCCCGACGGGACGCGTGTAGGACGTCTCGCTGCTCCCGTCCGGTAAAGGACAGAGCGAACCGGGCGTTATTGTTCTGTGACCCATGCATGGAACACCATATTGGTGTTTTGCTGATGTGAACAGGGGGTCGGGTGTCCGTGTCTGGCCGAATCCGGCCAGTAAACTCTGTTTAACCCCTGTGATCTGGGAACCCTTGCTCGCCTGGTTGCTCGGAAGGCCTTTATCAACGTGCGATCGGCGTGTTAAGGCAGTGTGGAGTCTGTGTATTAATCCATGTAATGCGACGCGAATACAAAAGCCCGCACACGGGGCAAATCGTGCGCGGGCCCTGTCTCTTGAGTGCAGAAAGCACCGAGAAAACGCGGAGAAGACGCGGAGAAGCCGTCGGCCATGCGCGTGTGACACGGACCGCGCATGGCCGACGGCTAGGGGGGAGAGGTCGTCCCGCCCCGCCCCAGCCACGAAAGCGGGGTGGGACGACCTCTGTGGGAACGAAGACCAGGGTCAGTGAGCCGCTGAGAACTGGTCTTCTTCGGTGGAGCCGGTGAGGGCAGTGGTGCTGGCCTCGGGAGCGATGGTCGTGCTGATCGCGTCGAAGTAGCCGGTGCCGACCTCGCGCTGGTGGCGGGTGGCGGTGTAGCCGTCGGCCTCGGACGCGAACTCGGCCTCCTGGAGCTCGACGTAGGACGTCATGCCGTTCTCGGCGTAGCCCTTGGCCAGGTTGAACATCGAGTGGTTGAGCGAGTGGAAGCCGGCCAGGGTGATGAACTGGAACTTGTAGCCCATGTGGCCCAGCTCGCGCTGGAACTTCGCGATGGTGGCGTCGTCGAGGTGACGCTTCCAGTTGAAGGAGGGCGAGCAGTTGTAGGCCAGCATCTGGTCCGGGTACTCGGCCTTGATGCGCTCGGCGAAGTCGCGGGCGACCTCGAGGTCCGGCGTCGCGGTCTCCATCCAGAGCAGGTCGGAGTGCGGGGCGTAGGCCAGGCCGCGGGCCACGCAGGCCTCGACGCCGTTGCGGAAGCGGTAGAAGCCCTCGGCGGTGCGCTCACCGGTGGTGAAGGCCTGGTCGCGCTCGTCGATGTCGCTGGTGATCAGGGTCGCGGCCTGAGCGTCGGTCCGCGCGATGACCAGGGAGGGGACACCGGCGACGTCCGCGGCGAGGCGGGCGGCGTTCAGGGTCTTGACGTGCTGGCTGGTCGGGATGAGGACCTTGCCGCCCAGGTGACCGCACTTCTTCTCGGAGGCGAGCTGGTCCTCCCAGTGGACGCCCGCGGCGCCCGAGGCGATCATGCCCTTCATGAGCTCGTAGGCGTTCAGGACGCCACCGAAGCCGGCCTCGGCGTCGGCCACGATCGGGGCCAGCCACTCGGGGGCGCTGTCGTCACCCTCGGACCAGGTGATCTGGTCGGCGCGCAGGAGCGCGTTGTTGATGCGGCGGACGACGGCCGGGACCGAGTTGGCCGGGTAGAGGCTCTGGTCCGGGTAGGTGCTGCCGGAGAGGTTGGCGTCGGCCGCGACCTGCCACCCGGAGAGGTAGATGGCCTTGAGGCCGGCGCGGATCTGCTGCACCGCCTGGTTACCGGTCAGGGCACCGAGGCTGTTGACGTAGTCCTCGGTGTGGAGCAGGTCCCACAGGCGCTCGGCGCCGCGGCGGGCCAGAGTGTGCTCCTCGGTGACCGAACCGCGCAGCTTGACGACGTCGTCAGCGGAGTAGGTCCGCTCGATACCGGCCCACCGGGGGTTGGTCTCCCAGTCGCGCTGGAGTGCGGCGCTGGCTTCTTGACGTCGAGCGCTGGTGCTCATGTTCGTTCCCGCCTTACGTGTAGTCCCCAAGGTGTTCACACCGGTCGAGGGAGGCCTTCCAGGGCCAGGGGGTGAGCCCTGAGCGGTAAGTTCCCCGCCGGTAACTATGATTCTTAGGCAAGATCCAAGGGTTTTCCACTCAAAATCTGGTGAAGATCGTCGTTTCTTTCCGTAAGATGAACGCATGGCGTACTTTGGTGCTGAAGAAATACCGTCTTTGACAGGTGACCTGGATCTCGTCACCTTTGGTCAGCGGCTCCGTCATCTCCGCAAGGCGCGCGGGATGACCCTGTCTGACCTGGGCGAACGCGTGGGGAGGGCGCCCTCGCAGCTCTCCCTGCTGGAGAACGGAAAACGTGAGCCCAAGCTCTCCTTGCTCACGTCCCTGGCTTCCGCCCTCGGGGTCTCCATCGAAGAACTTCTGTCGAAACAGCCGCCGAGCCGCCGCGCGCAGCTGGAGATCTCGGTGGAGGAGGCCCAGCGCGACTCCCTCTACCAAGGCCTCAACCTCCCGCACTTGAAGGTGGGCAAGCGGGTTCCCAACGACGTCCTCGAACACATCGTGGGCCTGTACGACGAGCTCAAGCGGCGCCACGCCAAACCGACCGCCACCCCGGAGGAGGCCCGGCGGGCCAACGCCGACCTGCGCCGCCAGATGCGCGAGCGCGGCAACTACTTCGAGAACATCGAGTCCGCGGCCACCGAGACCCTGGAAGCGGTCAACTACACCGCGGGTCCCCTCTCCCAGGGGCAGATCCTCGCGATCGCCACCCACCACGGGTTCTCTCTGAAGTACGTGCAGGACCTGCCCCGCTCGGTGCGCTCCCTGACCGACCACGTCAACCGGCGCATCTACCTCAAGCGCGAGACCACGCTGGGCATGCACAGCCCGCGCACGATCCTGCTCCAGACCCTGGGCCACGTGATCCTCGGCCACGACCAGCCCAAGGACTTCGGCGACTTCCTGCGCCAGCGGGTGGAGGCCAACTACTTCGCGGCGGCCGTCCTCATCCCCGAGAGCACCGCGGTCACCTACCTCCAGGAGGCCAAGAAGGCCCGCGACCTGTCCGTGGAGGACCTGCGCGACGTCTACTCCGTCTCCTACGAGATGGCCGCGCACCGATTCACCAACCTGGCCCACCGCCACCTGGACCTGGTCTGCCACTTCATCCGCAACGACGAGACCGGCATCATCTACAAGGCCTACGAGAACGACGGGCTGGTCTTCCCCACCGACGACACCGGCGCGATCGAGGGCCAGCGGATGTGTCGCCAGTGGTCGGGCCGTCAGGTCTTCCAGTCGCCGGACCGGTACTCGATCTACTACCAGTACACGGACAAGCCCAACGGCACCCACTGGTGTGTGGCCCACGTGGACCCCAGCCGGGAGCGCAACTTCGCGATCACCCTGGGCGTGCCCTACAAGGAGTCCCGCTGGTTCCGCGGCCGGGAGACCACCAACCGCACCAAGTCCAACTGCCCCAACGGCGAGTGCTGTGTGCGCCCGCCCGCCGAGTTGGCTTCCCGCTGGGAGGGGAACGTGTGGCCCTCGGCCCGCGCCCACTCCCACGTGCTCTCCGCCCTGCCCTCCGGGACCTTCCCCGGCGTGGACGAGCACGACGTGTACACGTTCCTGGAGAAGCACAGTCTGGAGAACCAGAGCGGGGACTGACCCGCGAACGGCAGTGACCCGAAGGTCTTCCGCACCTCGATGACGCTGAGGGCCGGCGCCCGCGCGCCGGCCCTTCGTCATGTCCGAACCGGGTTCGGCCCGAGCCCCGTCACGTCCGGTCGGGGATCAGCGCCATCGGCCGCGCGGAGTGGTGGATCCAGCGGCCCTTGGTCCGATACGGGCGGACGCTGCTCCACCCCTCACCCGGCCGCCGACCCAACCGCAGCGACCACCAGGACCAGCGCCAGCGCAGGAACTCGCCGGTGTGCACGTTGATCCGCTCGCCGTGGTGCAGGCTCGGCCGGAACGTCACCCAGGTGACCTCCACCCACAGGTCGGCCGGATCGGGCTGGGGCAAGACGAGCGCCAGGTGCAGCGGTTCGGAATCCGGGGTGCACCGGTTCCGACGGGCTCTGGGCCGTCGCCCGCCCGCCACCGACGCGCCCCGCAGCGTGCACACCACGCTGTACACGGCCTCACGGCCCTCGGGGTGCACCTGCACGTCCACCCGACCGGGCTGGGCTGGGCCGGTGTCGCTGACCGGCACCGGCGGGACCAGATGGCGGCGCACCCGCCAGACCTGTTGCGAGGTCTTCAGCCACTCCAACCTCCACAGGACGATGCCCGCGGTCGCCGCGACCAGGGAGAACACCAAGGTGAACACTTCCACCCCACCAACGCTAGCCCCACCGGCCGCCTCGGCCCCGAGGACACACTGGAGACCGGGACGCGGATCGGTTCACGGATCCGGGGCGGCTGCGCGGGGGCTCAGGCCCGCAGGTCCTTGAGCGCCGCCGGGGTGAGGTCGGCCAGCGACGGGTAGCCGTCCACCGCCATCAGCAGGTCGGCTTCGGCCAGCATCGTCCGCAGGACGTGCACGAGCCCCTCCACCCCGCCCAGGGCCAGCCCGTAGACGTAGGGGCGGCCGATCGCGACCGTCGTCGCACCCAGCGCCAGGGCCTTGACCGCGTCCGAACCCGACCGCACCCCCGAGTCGAAGATGATCGGCAGGTCGGTGGCGGCGGCCACGTCCGGCAGGCACTCCAGCGCCGGGATCCCGCCATTGGCCTGGCGGCCGCCGTGGTTGGACACGTAGATGCCGTCCACGCCCCCGTCGGCGGCGCGGCGGGCGTCGTCGGCGTGGCAGACGCCCTTGACGATCAGCGGCAGGTCCGTCAGCGAACGCAACCACGGGAGGTCGTCCCACGTCAGCGGGTTTCCGAAGATCCCGGCCCAGTGCGCCACCACGGCCTCGGGGGAGGCGTCCTTACCCACGCGTTCCTGGAAGACGGGGTCGGAGGTGTAGTTGGCCAGGCAGTGGCCCCGCAGCTGGGGGAAGTTCGCGGTGGCCAAGTCGCGCGGCCGCCAGCCGGTGACCCAGGTGTCCAGGGTGACCACGATCCCCTTGAATCCGGCCGCCTCGGCGCGCCGGACCAGGCTGGCCGCGAGCTCGCGGTCGGTGGGTGTGTACAGCTGGAAGAAACCGGGGGTGTCGCCGAACCGCGCGGCGACCTCCTCCATGGGGTCCTGGGACAGGGTGGAGGCGATCATCGGCACGCCGGTCCGCGCCGCAGCCTCGGCCGTGGTCAGGTCGCCGTGCCGGTCCTGCGAACACAGGCCCACCACCCCGACCGGAGCCATCATCAGCGGCGAGGGCAGTTGAACGCCGCACAGGTCGACGCCGGTGTCGCGTTCGGCGGCGCCCACGAACATGCGGGGGTACAGGCCCCAGCGCCGGAAGGCGGTGGCGTTGGCGTCCTGGGTGTGCTCGTCGCCCGCTCCGCCCGCGACGTAGGACCAGATCCACGGCGGCAGGGAATCGGCGGCCCGCCGTTCCAGCTCGGCGAAGGTCATGGGGTGGGAGGGCACGACGCCGGTGAGGCCGTTGAGGTAGATCTCCAGCTGGTAGTCGCCGTAACGCGAAGCCATGGACGCCTCCGGATGAGGGGGTGGGTGTGACCCGCATCATCTGAGTTGACACATGAGCGTGTCAAGATCTGCGCGAGCGCAGCACCGGCACGAACACCCCGGCGATGTCCGCCGACAGTTCCTGCGGCGTTCGCGAGCGGTCGCCCAGTACCCAGTCGATGACCAGCTCGTTGGCGGCGCCCACCAGGGCCAGCGCCTGCTTGCCGAAGGGCCGGTCCACCGCCGAACCCGCCCGCACGTCGCGCTCGTACTCGGCGGTGAACAGGGCCGCGATCTCGTGCCGCACCGCGCGGCGCCGCTCCTCCATCGAAGGGCTGACCCCCACGCTCTCCACCGCGATCACCCGCGGCCGCCGCGGGTCCTCCAGCGAGAAGCCCACATACGCGTCCACGGCGGCGCTCACCCGCTCCTCCAGCTCCGCCTCGGGGGAGCGGATCGCCTCGGTCAGCCGCTGCTGCGCCTCGGTGACCAAAGCGTCGTAGACCGCGCGCAGGCAGGCCTCGCGGTCGGCGAAGTGCTCGTAGAAGTACCGGTTGGTCAGCCCGGCCTCCCGGCAGATCCGGCTGACCGTCGCGGCCCGGAACCCGTCGGTGCCGAAGACCTCCAGCCCGGCGTCGAGCAGCCGTCGCCTGCGGGCCTCCTGCCGCTCGTGCGGCGACATCCCCCGCCAGGGCCGGACCAGTTCGACGCGTGGTTCACTCATGCGCCCACGCTAGAGGAGTGCTCCGCGGGCCCGTGTCGGGTTCCCGACATGGCGCCATCCCGTCACCCGGCGCCCCTGTCACCCGAGCTCACTCCCTGCCACCGTGGCGTTACCGAAATCCCCCCAAGCCACACGAATCGGGTGTGAATTGAGACTTCCCTCCCCCCTTCCCCCTGCCGAGGGCTCCGCGGGTACCGCGTCCCCCCGTTCCCGGAGGGCGGCCGTGCGCGGCGCCGCTGTGGCCTCCGCAGCCCTGATGATCACCGGCGGCCTGGTCGCCGGAGCCCCCGCGGCGGCCGCGGATACCGCCGACAAGATCGGCGACCACCACCGCGCTCTGCTGGCCGAGTACCAGGAGCTCTTCGAGGGCCGCACCGCCGACGAGGCCGCCCAGAACGCCTCCGGCGCCCGCACCTTCTCCGCCCCCGGCCCCGAGGACCTCCCCGACGAGGGGGTCGAACCCCCGGTCATCGACTTCGTGACGCTGATCGTGGCCACCGCGGAGGGGAGCACCGCCGAGGCGCGCCAGGCCCTGGAGGGCTTCGCGGACATCACCTCCGAGCACGAGGAGATCGGCTACCTCAGAGTCAACGTGGCCTTCGACGACGTCGAGCGGGTCGAGCAGGTCGACGCCGTCACCGCCATCGACGTCGACGAACTCCTGCCGCTGCCGGAGGTCGCGCCGATCGACGCGCAGGCCGCGAGTGCCGCGGGGCAGGCCCCCGCCACGGCCGCCCAGCCCGCTCCGGGCCCGGACACCCCCGACGCCAACCCCTATATGCCGAGCGGCGAGATTGGCGCCGTCGACTTCCGCGAGCAGCACTCCGACGCCGACGGCCGGGGCGTGCGCATCGGTGTCCTCGACACCGGGGTCGACCCCACCCACCCGGCGCTGGCGACGACGACCACCGGTGACGACAAGCTCGTCGACTGGGTCAACGCCACCGACCCCACCAACCTCATCGACCTGCTCTTCGACCCCAGCTTCGTGCTGATGAGCGACGTCAGCGGGCCGACGTTCGAACACAGCGGGACCGAGTGGACCGCCCCCGAGGGCGACTGGCGGTTCGGCCGCTTCACCTACGCCGTGGCCGGATCCGACGACGACTCCTGGGGCGTGCTCTTCGCCCCCGAGGACGGCACGGTCCTGGTCGACCTGAACCAGGACCGCGACCTCACCGACGAGACGCCCATCGGGGACTTCGCCGGGGACCGGGACGTCCGGTACTTCGGTGAGGACGACCCCGAGACCCCGATCAACGAGGCGCACGGGTTCGTCGCCACCGGGATGGACACCCTCGACGGGATGGTGCACATCGGCCTGGACACCAATGGCCACGGTACCCATGTGGCGGGTATCGCCGCCGGTCATGGACTGTTCGAGGGGGCGATGAACGGCGTCGCTCCCGGCGCCGAGGTCGTCTCCAGCCGCGCCTGCCACGACCTGGGCTGCTCCTCGGCCGCGCTGACCGACGGCATGGTCGACCTGGCCACCGAGTTCGACGTGGACGTGATTAACATGTCCATCGGCGGTACGCCCTCGCTCAACGACGGCCAGAGCGCGCGTGCGCTGCTCTACGACCGGCTCATCGAGGAGACCGGCGTGCAGATGTTCATCTCCGCCGGCAACTCCGGCGCGGGCCTGAGCACCCAGGGGTCTCCCTCGGATGCCACCGACGTCATTAGCGTCGGCGCCGCGGTCTCTGGGGACACCTGGCTGGCCAACTACGGCGCCGAGGTCGACTACGACCACGGCGTGTTCGGCTTCTCCTCCCGCGGCCCGCGCGAGGACGGCGGGTTCAAGCCGCAGATCACCGCGCCCGGTGCGGCGGTCAGCACCCTGCCGACCTTTATGCCCGGCAACCCCGTCCCCGAGGCCGGGTACGACCTGCCGCCCGGCTACGGCATGCTCAACGGCACGTCGATGTCCTCCCCGCAGGCCGCGGGCGGTGCCGCGCTGCTGCTCTCCAAGGCCGGACAGGAGGGAGTGGACGTTCCCCCCGGGGATCTGCGTGCCGCCCTGCGTACCAGTGCCGAGTTCCACCCCGGGTGGGACGCGGCCGAACAGGGACACGGTCAGATGGACGTACCGGCCGCCTGGACCCTGCTGAACCAGGGCGCGTCCGTGGACGCGGTCGACGCCAAGGCCCCGGTCTGCACCGAGCAGTCCGACCTCCTGGCCGAGCCCGGTTTCGGGACCGGCCTGTACATCCGCTGCCTGCCCGGGGAGGGCGGTATCGCGGCGGGAGAGACCGAGGAGTATGAGATCTCCCTGACCCGCACGAGCGGCGTCGAGGGCACCCAGGTGTACCGCCTGAAGATCGAGGGTGACGACGAGGGCACCTTCTCCGCGCCCCGCCACGTGGACCTGCCCAAGGGCGAGGAGGTCATCGTGACCGTCAAGGCCTCGCCGGAGGCGGCGGGCGTGCACAACGCGGTCCTGAAGGTGGACAACCCGCGCACCCGGGCCCTGGAGCAGGCCGTGATGCTGACCGCGGTCACCGCTGAGGAGGGCGCTGTCACCACGGAGGGCTCGCTGGGCCGGGCCGTGACCGAGGATGTTTTCGTGGCCGTGCCCGCGGGCACCGCCGCGATGACCGTGGACCTGTCCGGGGTCGCCGACGACAGCCGTGTCCGCTGGAGGGCGTTCAGCCCTCTCGGCCCGCTGGGGGAGTCCACGACGGGTCAGTGCTACACCAACATCGACGGTGACCCCTGCGATCCGCTCTCACGCACCTACACGAATCCGGTGCCCGGGATCTGGCACCTGGTGGTGGAGACCGCCCGCAGCTCACCCGCTGCGGAGAATCCGTACCGCCTGGAGGCCGAACTGACCGCGGCCCCGTAGTTTCCCCCAGCCGTCCCCGGGGAGCCTCACCGCTCCCCACGGTGCCGGGAAACCCCCGCCTCCGCCCCTGACCTTCACCGGGGCGGGGGCCTTTCCTGTTTTCGGGAGCGTGCGCTGTGTGTTCGGAGTGTGCTCGGCGGCGGTATGCCGGACCGTGTGACGGTCGGGCCCGTTGGGAACCGGGGCGAGCGGGTAGATCCCTGCGGTCCGGGGAGTTCGCGGGCGCGTGCGCGAAACGGGGAATCCGTTCGCGCACGGTGGTTCCACACGGAGAGGGCGCGTGGTGGCGTTGCTGGAAGCGGTGGGTCTGGGCCCGGTCGAGGAGGAGGCGTACCTGTCCCTGCTGCGTACGCCCGCCCGGAGCCGGGTCGAACTGGCCGAACGGCTCGGTATCGGTTCCGAGGAGGCGGCGGGGGCGCTGGCGCTGCTGGAGGAGCGGGGGCTGGTCCGCCGGGACGCCGGCCGGGGGCTGCGGGTGGTCCCGCCGGACGTGTCCCTGGGTGCCCTGCTGCTTCGGCACCAGACCCGGTTGCAGCGGGCCCAGGGCGCGGTGGCCCAGATCGTGGAGGAGTACCGCAACCGGGCGGTCCTGCACGACTCCGAGGCGGTGGTGGAGGTGGTCAACGGCCGGGAGGAGGTCGCCGCCCGCTTCCTGGAGGTGCAGTCCTGGGCAGTCAAGGAGGTGTGTTCCCTGGTCACGGGGCCGGTGCTGGCGGTGAGCTCGGAGGACAACCACGTGGCCGCCGAGGCCATGGCGGCGGGCATACCGTACCGGGTGGTCTACGATCGCGCGCTCGTGGAGGACGGGGAACGGCCGGTTCGGTTGGAGACCTGGCGGGGGATGGGCGAGCAGATTCGTATCTGCGACGGCATCCCCATGAAGCTCACCGTCGTGGACGACCGGGTGGCGTTCCTGCCGACGGTGACCGATCCGGTGGAGGAGCCCTCGGCGATCATCGTTCGCGAGAGCGGGCTGTTCGACGCGCTGGTGTGGGTGTTCGAGACGGTCTGGCGTTCCGCGGTGCCCTATCCGGCTGCCGACGGAGAGGGGGAGGGGCCGGACGAGGACGAGCGCAGGCTGCTGTCGCTCATGCTCGCGGGTGGTACGGACGCCTCGATGGCCAAACAGCTGGGGGTCAGCGAGCGGACCGTGCAGCGCAGGGTCGGCGGACTGGCCGACCTGGTGGGTGCGCGGACCCGGTTGCAGCTGGTCTGGAGGGCTACCAAACGCGGGTGGCTGTGAGCCTTCCGGGGGTGATTGTCGCTGACCAGGTTGACTGTTACCATGGGTAACACTTGTCGATCTTCCCTCCCCCCGGAGGGTCCAACAAAGGATGTAAGCGCATGAGTGAGGCCACCGCGCCCGCCTTCAGCCTGGAACTGAGCGAGGATGTTCGCGACGTCCGGGACTGGGCCCACGGGTTCGCCGCCGACGTCATCCGCCCCGCCGCCGCCGAGTGGGACGAGCGGGAGGAGACCCCCTGGCCGATCATCCAGGAGGCCGCCAAGATCGGGCTCTACTCGCTCGACTTCTTCGCCAACCAGTGGCTGGAGCCCACCGGTCTCGGCATCCCCGTCGCCTTCGAGGAGCTCTACTGGGGTGACCCGGGCATCGCCCTGGCCATCACCGGCACCGGCCTGGCCGCCGTCTCCGTCGCCTCCAACGGCACCCAGGAACAGCTCTTCGAGTGGGTGCCGCAGATGTTCGGCAGCGCCGACGACATCAAGCTGGGCGCGTTCTGCTCCTCCGAGCCGGGCGCCGGTTCCGACGTCTCCGCCATCAAGACCCGCGCTGTCTACGACCAGGCCAAGGACGAGTGGGTCATCAACGGCGTCAAGACCTGGGCCACCAACGGCGGTATCGCCGACGTGCACGTGGTGGTGGCCAGTGTGGAGCCCGAGTTCGGCTCCCGCGGCCAGGCCTCCTTCATCATCCCGCCGAACACCCCCGGCCTGTCCCAGGGCCAGAAGTTCAAGAAGCACGGCATCCGCGCCTCGCACACCGCCGAGGTCGTCCTGGACAACGTGCGCGTACCGGGCTCCTGCCTCCTGGGCGGCAAGGACAAGCTCGACGAGCGCCTCGCCCGCGCCCGCGAGGGCAAGCGCTCCAAGGGCCAGGCCGCGATGAAGACCTTCGAGGCCTCCCGCCCGAGCGTTGGCGTCATGGCCGTGGGCTGTGCCCGCGCCGCCTATGAGTACGCCCGCGACTACTCGATCCAGCGCGAGCAGTTCGGCAAGCCCATCGGCGACAACCAGGGTGTGGCCTTCCTGCTCGCCGACATGGTCACCCGCATCGACGCCGCCCGCCTGCTGGTCTGGCGCGCCGCCTGGATGGCCCGCAACGGCAAGGACTTCACCAACGCCGAAGGCTCCATGAGCAAGCTCTACGCCTCGGAGACCGCCACCTTCGTCACCCAGAACGCCCTGCGCATCCTGGGCGGCAACGGCTACACCCGCGAGTGCCCCGTGGAGCGCTGGCACCGCGACGCCACCATCTTCACCATCTTCGAGGGCGCCAGCGAGATCCAGAAGCTCATCATCGGCCGCACCATCACTGGCCTGCCGATCCGGTAACGCACACGAGCACGCCCGGGGCGGGCGCGACGGGGAAGACGGCTCCCGACGCGCTCGCCCCGTGTCGGTGGGGCCGCGAGTTTCAGGGGCCGCGAGTTTCAGGGGCCCGAGCTGCAGGGGCCCGAGTGATCCCGGGGCCCGACCGGGCTAGGATCACGAACGCCGGTACCCGTGCTCGGCCGGCACAGTCAGTGTGTTCTCGCCCCTCCATCCCCACCCCTCATGGAGAGCTCAGTGCGGTTACCGCTTCCGTCGTCGCCCTTGCCCGGACCCCGAAGCGCCGTGTACGCGGTGGCCCTGGCCCTCGCCCTCACCGCTTGTACCGCCCAAGCGGAGGAACCGGCCGCGGACCCCGACACCGAGCAGGGTTCGGTGGAGGCAGAGACCGGGGACTTCGAGGAGCCCGGGGACCCCTACGCGCTCACCGACCCCGAACTCACCGAGCGGCTGCACCTCCCGCTGTACGACTACGGCCTCGACGAGTACGAGCAGTGGACCATCCGCCGGGCCCAGGACGTCCTGACGGTGCAGTGCCTCGCCGAACTCGGTTTCGAGGCCTCGGTCAGCTGGGAGACGGACTCCCTCGAGGAGCTGCTGACCCACTTCGGCCCGCACCACTCCTACCGCCGCTACGGGGTGTCCAGCACGGCCCTCGCCGAGGAGTACGGCTTCGGGATCCCGGAGGGCGACGACCTCGGCAACCCCTGGGTGGTCGCCGACGGCTCCCAGGAGGAGGCGGCCGGTGACGCGTACATGGGCTACTCCCACACCGGCGGCGAGATCGAGACCCCCTCCGGGGACCCTGTCCCAGAGGGCGGCTGCAAGCACCAGGCCAACCTGGGCCTCAACCCGGACTCACCGCCCCCGGGCGAGGACGGCTACTGGACGGCAGGGGAGGGCGAACTCATGCCCGACACCCCTGGCCTGCACAGCCGGGTCGACGACCTGCTCGGCGAGTCCTACCTCGCCGGACTGGAGGACCCCGCCGTGGCGGAAGCCAACGAGGCCTGGAAGGAGTGCGCGGGTCTGTCCGGATACACCGTGGGCCCCGGCGGCGCCTCCGAGGTGACGGGGGACGCCGTGCTCAGCGCCGAGTGCGCGGACACCTCCGGCTACCTGGACGCCTTCGTCACCGCCGAGACGCGGGCCCAGGAGGCCATGGTGGAAGAGCACCGCGCCGAACTCCAGGAGCGCAAGGAACAGCTGAACGCGGAGCTGGCCGCCGCCCGGACCGTCCTGGGCTGGTAGGCCGGGACCAGCGGGGCCGGTGGGACGGCAAGACGAAGGACGGGTGCGCGGGGGAGAACCCCGCGCACCCGCCCTTCTCCGTCTCCGGGGCCGGGCGGACCTACCCGGGGAAGTGGCAGGCCACCGGATGCCCGGCGCCGCGGTCGACGAGCTGCGGGGCCTCCTCCGCGCACAGGTCCTGCGCCTTCCAGCAGCGCGTCCGGAACCGGCAGCCGCTGGGCGGGTTGACCGGGCTCGGGACGTCACCGGTCAGGACGATGCGCTCACGCGACCGCTCCTGGCGCGGGTCCGCCCACGGCGCGGCCGACAGCAGGGCCTGGGTGTAGGGGTGCGACGCCCGCTCGTAGACGTCCTCCCGGGTACCGGTCTCCATCACCCGGCCCAGGTACATCACGGCCACCCGGTCGGAGATGTGCCGCACCACCGACAGGTCGTGCGCGATGAAGACGTAGGACAGCCCCAACCGCTCCTGGAGCTCCGCCAGGAGGTTGACCACCCCCGCCTGGACCGACACGTCCAGCGCCGAGACCGGCTCGTCCAGCACCAGCATGCGCGGTTCCAGCGCCAGCGCCCGGGCGATACCCACCCGCTGGCGCTGCCCGCCGGAGAACTCGTGCGGGTACCGGTTGCCGTGCTCGGGGCTCAGCCCCACCAGCCGCAGCAGCTCGGCCACCCGCTCCGGGCCGCCGTCGCGCCAGCGCTTGTGGACCTTGAGGGGCTCGGCGATGATGTCGTTCACCGGGAGCTTGGGGTTGAGCGAGGCGTACGGGTCCTGGAAGACCATGCCCGCCTCTCGCCGCACCTTCTGCATCGCCGACGAGGACGCCTTGGTCAGTTCCTGGCCCTGGAAACGCACCGAACCCGCAGTGGGCTTGACCAGCTGCAGGATGGCCCGGCCGGTGGTGGACTTTCCGCAGCCCGACTCCCCGACCACGCCCAGGGTCTCCCGCTCCGACAGCTGCAGGGACACCCCGCTGACGGCGTGCACGTGCCCCACTACCCGGCGCAGGAAACCGGCGCCGTGCACGGGGAACCGCACCTCCAGGTCCTCGACCTCCAGAAGCGGGGCCGCGGGGTCGGTCTGCCGGTCCAGCTCTTGCTGTGGCGTTGTCATGGGGTGATCCCTCCGTTCCGGAAGAACGCCGTCGGGTCGTCGGCCGCGGCCAACCGCTCCCAGTGGTGGCAGGCGGCCAGATGTGTGCCGAACTGTGCGCTGTCCGAGGCCTCGCTGATTTCCGGCCCTTCGGAACCGTTGGCCGGGACCAGCGGCGGCTCGGCGGAGCGGCAGGTGTCGTCGGCCAGCGGGCACCGCGGCGAGAACGGACACCCCCGGGGCAGGTTGATCAGCGAGGGCGGGGTTCCCTTGATGGGGCGCAGCCGCTCCCCGTGCGCGGAGGTCATCGACGGGATCGACCCGAGCAGGCCGGCGGTGTAGGGCATCCGGGTCCGGTAGAACACGTCGTCGGTCGCGCCGATCTCCACCGGGCGGCCCGCGTACATCACCAGGACCCGGTGGGCCAGCCCCGCGACCACGCCCAGGTCGTGGGTGATCAGCAGGATCGCGGAGTTGACCGCGTCCTTGACCTCCAGCAGTTTCTCCAGGATCTGCGCCTGCACGGTGACGTCCAGCGCCGTGGTGGGTTCGTCGGCGATGATCACGTCGGGGTTGTTGATGATCGCCATCGCGATCATCACCCGCTGGCGCATACCGCCGGAGAACTCGTGCGGATAGCTGCGCAGCCGCTGCCCCGCCTGGGGGATGCCCACGAGGTCGAGCATCTCCCGGGCGCGTTCGAGCGCGTGCTTGGGCGGGACCAGCTCGTGCGCCAGCACCGCCTCGGCCAGCTGGTCCCCGACGGTGTGCACCGGGTTCAGGGCGGTCATCGGGTCCTGGAAGATCATCGAGATCTTGCGCCCGCGCAGGGACCGCAGGTCCTTCTGGCGCATGGCCAGCAGGTCCTGGCCCCGGTAGAGGACCTTGCCGCTCACCCGGGCGCTGCGCGGGAGCAGCCCCAGCAACGCCATGGACGAGACCGACTTGCCCGACCCCGACTCCCCGACGATGCTGAGCACCTCGCGCTCGCGCAGGGAGTAGGAGACGTCGCGCACGGCCTTGACCGCACCGTCGTCGGTGGGGAACTCCACGGTCAGGTTCTCGACGCGCAGGATCTCGTTCTCGGTGGGGCCCTTGGTGTCCTCGAGGGTCTTGGCGGTGTGCACCTCACCGGTGGCTTCGGTGACCGAGACGCCGCCGTCGAGGCCCTGCCCCGGCACCGCGGCCGAGGGCGGTGGGATGTTGGAGGATTGCGTCATCAGTCACGCACCCTGTTCTGTCGTGGGTCGAAGGCGTCACGCAGGCCGTCGCCGATGAAGTTCACCGAGAGCGCGATCAGGATGATGAACAGCCCGGGCCAGTAGAAGAGCCAGGGCCGGGTGCTCATCGCACTCCGGTAGTCGGTGATGAGCCGTCCCAGCGAGGTGTCGGGCGGTTGCACGCCCATCCCCAGGAAGGACAGCGCGGACTCCAGCAGAACCGCCGCCGCGATGGCCAGGGTGACGCTGACGATGATCACCCCCACCGTGTTCGGCAGGATGTGCTTGAAGATGATGCGGGCCGAGGAGGTGCCCACGGATCTGGCGGCCTCGACGAACTCCTTCTCGCGCAGCGACAGCACGGAGCTGCGCACCAGGCGGGCCGTCTGGGTCCAGGTGACCAGGCCCAGGACCATGCCGAGGTAGAAGATGCCCGCCTGACCGGCGATCTTGGCCGCCGCCGCGGCGATGGCCAGCAGCGGGATCGCGATGAGGACGTCGGTGACCCGCATGAGGGTGCTCTCGGTCCAGCCACGGAAGTACCCCGCGCAGGCGCCGAGCACCGTACCCACGACGGTGGCCACGATCCCCACCACGAAGGCGATGATCAGGGACACCTGGGTGCCCTGCATGGTCAGAGCGAAGTAGTCCTTGCCGACGTTGTCCTGGCCGAAGGGGTGTTCGCCCAGGGCCAGGCCGGAGCCGCCGAGGAACTGCGGGACCAGGCTGAGGGTGGGGTTGCCGCCCTCGCTGAGCGGCCCGGTCGCGGTGGGCGACTTGTCCCACCAGCCCGGGATGGGGCCGTACCCGAT
The DNA here is from genome assembly GCF_000340985.1 of Nocardiopsis valliformis DSM 45023. Taxonomy (NCBI): domain Bacteria; kingdom Bacillati; phylum Actinomycetota; class Actinomycetes; order Streptosporangiales; family Nocardiopsidaceae; genus Nocardiopsis; species Nocardiopsis valliformis. Next base: position 64,688 of record NZ_ANAZ01000026.1, on the reverse strand, counting down.
CGAGGTGAAGGCCAGCAGGATGACGCTGATCAGCATGAACATGCCGACCAGGGCGGCCCGGTGCCGGAAGAAGCGGGCCCGGACCAGCTGCCACTGGGTGCGGGCGGCGATGTTCATGCCCTGGGCCGCGTCGGAGGCCGCGGGATCAGCGGTCCCGATCCGGTTCGGATCGTCCTCGTGTTCGGGGCCGGTCGCCCCGGACGGAGTGTTCTCGTTTGTGCTCATGGTGATTCTCCCTCCGTCACGACAGCCGGATCCGCGGGTCGAGGTAGGCGTAGGTGATGTCGGCGATCATGTTGAAGATGACGATCGCGCCGCTCGCGACCACGAAGAACGCCATCACCGGGGTCGGGTCGGCCTCGTTCAGCCCGGTGATCAGCAGGTGGCCCATGGCCCGCCAGCCGAAGACCGTCTCGGTGACCACGGCACCGCCGATCACGGTGCCGAAGTCGTAGGCGGCCAGGGTGGTGATGGGGATGAGCCCGTTGCGGAAGGCGTGCCGGGTCATGACCGTGCGTTCGGGCAGTCCCTTGGCACGCGCCGTGCGCACGTAGTCCTGGTTCATCACCTCCAGCATGCTGGCGCGGCTGTACCGGGTGTAGGTGGCCAGGGAGACCAGGATCAGCGCCATGGTCGGCAGTGCCAGGTGGCCTGCCGAGTCCAGTGACAGTTCCCAGAAGGTGCCCTCGTAGTTGGGGGTGCTCGCCCCGACGGTGGAGATGGGGCGGCCCTGCACCGAGCTGCTGTAGGAGGCGAAGGACTGGAGCATGCGGTCCACGAAGATCACGCCGCCGGTGAACAGGCCCGTCCACACCGCCGTCGCGATCGCGTTGCGCCGGTGCAGTACGCCGCCGACGCCGTAGCCGATCGCCACGCACACGACCACCGTCGTCAGGGCCAGCCCTGCGATGATCGCCAGGTTGGGTGCGTCCAGGACCGGTGAGAGCACGAAGTACATCACCGTGCCGACCCCGGCCGCGGTCAGCGCCGCGTACATCGGCCGGTTCGGTTTGGGTCCGGAGATCAGCACGGAGAAGCCGACGGCGGCGCCCAGGGCGCTGATCGCGACCGTGACCGGACCCAGTCCGGGGTCGGCGAACCACCGGGTGAGCGAGATGAACGCCAGCAGCGCTCCGGTGACGGCTGTGGCCCCGGCGAAGGCGATCAGCCGGGTGCGTCGGTCACCCACCATCAGCGAGCTCCAGGCCAAGCCGGCGAGCAGCGCGACCACGCCGATGACCAGGGGAGGGATGACTGGCTGCGCCAGCCAGTTGTTGAACTCGATCGCGCCGTACTGCTTGAGGAGCACACCGACCCAGAAGATGGGCAGGGAGAAGGCGACGAACGCGCCGAAGGTCACGGAGTGGTCGAAGCCGCTGTACTGGCGCAGCGCCGAGATGATGCCGATGGCGATGCCGATGACGATCGCCAGGACGGTCGCCGCCACCACGAGCTGCATGGTGGCCGAGATCGCGTCCGCGAGCAGGATGTTGACGTCCTGCCCCTGGCGGTTCGTCCCCAGGTCGCCGGTGAAGGCCGCGCCCAGCCACAGGAAGTAGCGGGCGTAGACGGGTAGATCGAGGTGCATGCGTTCGATCCGCTCGGCCATCGCGGACTCCTGGGCGTCCTCCGGGAGTTCCCTGAGGTCAGCCAGGGGGTCACCGACGTTGGCCGCGAGCGCGAACATCACGAAGCTTGCTGCGAAGAGCACGAAGGCCGAGACGACCAGTCTTCGTGCGATGAAGACGAGCACGAGTGCTGACTCCTGAAGTTCAGGGGAACGTTCACGCGCAGACGAAGGGACCGGAGGACGTGTTCGCCTCCGGTCCCTGGTCGGAGCGCGCTGACCGGTGGGTCCCATCGGTCAGCGCGGTCGGTTCTGCGTGAACGGGGTGGTGCGGCCTACTGGGCCGTCCACTCCCACATGTTCCAGACGATGTCGGTCTGCGCGGGGTTGGGGACCACGTTCTCCAGGTTGTCAGTCCAGGCGGCGGTGCCCGGGTGGCTGAAGAGCGGGATGGTCACCAGGTCGTCCCACAGGATCGTCTCGATCTCGTTGATGATCTCCAGCTGGGCGTCGGTGTCGAACTCCTGCAGGAGGTCGCTGAGCAGCTCGTCCATCTCGTCGTTGGAGTAGCAGCCGTTGTTGTTGCCCTTGCCGTCGGCGGTGCACTCGGCGGGGGTGCGGTAGGTGGAGTTCCAGCCGCTCACCTCGGCCGAACCGGACCAGGCGAACATGGCGACGTCGTAGGTGTTCTGCGACAGGCCGCCGTCGGTGTCGAAGAAGGTGTCCTCGGCGTTGATCTGCACGTCGAAGCCGGCCTCGTCACAGGAGTCCTTGATCAGCTCGGCGGTCTGCAGGCGGCGGGGGTTGCCGCCGATGAAGCCCAGGCGCACCTCCTGGCCGACCGCGTCGGCCTCTTCGAGGATCTCGCTGGAGCGGTCCAGGTCCACCTCGGCCCACTGGTCGCCGCCGCTGGCCGCGACGGCCTCGTCATAGCCCGGGTCGAACGGCGAGATGTTGCGCACGTCCATGGTCTCGGCGTCCTCTTGGACCGGCTTGATCAGGTTGTCCACGATCAGCTGCCGGGGCACGCAGTGCGCGAAGGCCTCGCGCAGCTCGTAGTCCTCGAAGGGGCTGGAGTCGAAGTTGAAGTCGAGGTGCTCGTAGATGTACTCGTCGTAGACCTCGTACTCGACCCCGGCGAGGCCGTCGAGCTGGTTGATCAGGTCGACCGAGGGCTGCGGCCGCATGATGTTGATCTCGAGGTTCTCCAGCGCCTGGGTCTGCTCGTCGGAGGCGATCCAGCGGATGACGATGTTGTCGGTGGCCGGCTCCTCACCCCACCAGTTCTCGTTCGGCTCCAGGGTCAGTGACTGCCCGGCGTCGTAGTTGGCGAGCTTGTAGGGGCCGGAGGAGGGGATGAGCTCCTCGTCGGGCAGCGCACCGCTGATGGTCCAGCCGTCGTTGAAGAACTCGGCGGCGTCGGCGAGCGCGTCGGTGTCCTCGTCGCGGATGGCCTCGACCAGTTCCTCGGTGGTCAGGCCGCCCTGCTCCGCCACCACGTGCGCGGGCATCAGGGTGGCGTTGCCCTGGCTGGGGCCGTTGCTGGCCCAGTCGGCGTAGGGCACCTCGTACTCGAGGGCGAAGTCCTTGTCGCCGAGTTCGCACTCGGGCATGACGGTGTCCTCGATACCGCCGGTGCCGATGACGGAGAAGTCGTACCTGCCGGTCTGCTGCGCCCACCACAGCATCACGTCGGCGCAGTCGATCTCCTCGCCGTCGGACCAGACGGCGTCCGGGTTGATCGAGTACTCGACGATCTGCGGGTCCTCGGAGACCAGCTCGTAGCTGCCGAACTCGGGGTTGGCGGTGACCGCCCCGCCTTCGCCGAAGTACCAGAAACCGCTGGTCACGCCGTGGTTGACGATGGCGTTCTTGCTGGAGTTGGCTCCGGCGGTGGTGTTGTTGTAGCTGTCGTACTCCTGGTCCCAGGCCAGGGTGATGGTGGTGCTGTCGCCGGCGCTGCTCGCATCGCCGTCACCGCCGTTGCTCGAGCACGCGGAGAGCACCAGCGCTCCCGCGGCGACCACGGCTGTGGCCTTGGTGATGGTTCTGGTCTTAGTCACAGAGGGTTTCCTCTACCGATCAGGGGATTGTGTCCGTGGTACGGAATAGAACGGATTCTGGGCATGGTTCAAAGTTTGGGCAATAGGCGATTGGGGGGTGTTGCACACCTGATACGTACTTGGTGCCTAAATCTAGCCAAAAACAGAACTAAGAGGGCAAAAACATGACAGATCGACTCTTGAGGTCGTAGGGTCCGATCTTGACTCCGTTGCTGGCGGAGTGACAGGTGGTGCCGCTGGTGCCGGGTTCTCGCGGACAAACATCCGAACATCCTATGAGTGGATATTCGGAGGTAATCGGCGTTTACTACTTTTCTTTTGCGTGGAAGCCCGGGAGGGCCTGGGGTTCTTCACTCTGTCGTAAAGGCTCCGAAAAAGAACCGCAAGAATGAAGGGCACCCTAAAAACGGGAAGTCCGGTGACTCTCCGTAATTCTTTCCGTGGCCCTCCCGAGCCGCGGATCAGCCGCCCGGGTGGACCTCCACCAGCCCCTGAGCGATCCCGACGAACCTCTCCACCTGCTGACGGGAGGCGAGGACGGTCAACGCGGGCAGACGGGGACGGCTCGGCGCGACCGGGTCGACCACCACCTGCGGCCGCTGCATGACGCCCCTGCGCAGCCGCACCGCGGCGAGTTCCTCCCACCGCCACACCCACGTCATGTTCGGCGGGGTGGCCAGGGTGTTGAGCACGAACAGGCGCCGGTCGGTCAGCGCCACGAGCATCCCGGTCCCCTTGGGGTGGGTGAAGAGCCCGGCGATCCGTTCCTCCCCGGGGTGGACGGCCTGCTCCAACCAGTCCAGCGACTGCGCGTGGTGTGGTCCGGCCACCCACCGGGACGGCGGGTTCACCCAGGACACGGGCTTGGGATCTGTGGTCACGATGCTCCGTCGGGGGAGTCGGGGGATTCGTCGGCGATCCCGGCGGTGGGTTTGTCGGTGGAACCGAGGGGAGACGGGGAACGCAGGGACTCCAGGAGCCCGGCGAAGCGGTCGGCTTCCCTGCGTCCCCGCGCGAAGGAGAACGTGTGGGAACGCCCGGCCCAGGAGGTCTCCCGCGCGGTGACCGTGAGCTCGGCGGCGCCCAGCCCGAACCGCTTCCTGGTCACCTCCACCGCCTCGATCTCCGCCAGCTCCCACGAGCGCACCTCGTTGCCGGGGTGTGTGTTGAGGCAGCTGAACAGCCGCTCCCCGGTCAACAGGTGCAGGTAGGAGTAACCCTCCTCGGTCTGGGGGTCCTCGTACGCGGCGGCGACCGGGCGCTCACCTTCGCGCAGCGACTCCAGCAGCCACTCCAGCTGCGGGCGGCAGACGGCGCGCACGATCGGCCCTGAGGGGCCGATCCACTCGAACTCGGACTGATCCATGAGCACCTTCCGGCTGGGGCTGTACATGTGTCGATGCCATAGTGCCCGCTGTGGTTCGGCGGGGTGGGCCGGTGGCCGCGCCCGTGTTCGCCCGAGCCCCCAACCGGCTCGGCCGCCTCGATCCGGCTCCGCTTCCGAAGGGTTGAGGGGATGATCCGTGGACCGCTGCCCAGGAGCGCCCTAGTCTGTGGGACCCACCCCCGGAGGAGAGCCCGCTGTGCCCCGACCCTTGTTGTTCATCGACGTCGACGGCCCCCTGAACCCGTTCCGCGCCGGGCCCTCGGATCTGGAGGGCCACACCGTCCACCGCATGCGCCCCACCGGCTGGGAACCCCCGGCCCGGCCCCTGGACGTGTGGCTCAACCCGGACCACGGCGAGGAACTGCTCGCCCTGCCCTACGAACTGGTGTGGGCCACCACCTGGGAGGACGAGGCCAACACGATGATCGGTCCGGTCCTGGGACTGCCCGAGCTCCCCGTGGTCAAGCTCCCCGGCCCGCTCGACGCCCGCCACGGGCTGTTCTTCAAGACGCCCGTCCTCGCCGAGTACGCCCAGGGCCGCCCCTTCGCGTGGATCGACGACGGGATCACCGAACAGGACCGGGTGTGGCTGGCCCGCAACCACATCGCCGACGTCCTCCCGCGCCGGATCGACCCCGCGGTGGGGCTGCGGGAGAAGGACTTCGACCTGCTCGCCGACTGGCCCCCGGCCCTGGCCGCCGTCGACTTCCCCCACTGACGCTCCGCCAGGGAGCGGCTCCGGTCAACGGGACGGGGCGGGCGAAACCCCTCAGGCCACTCCCGCTACCCTGTGACCCATGACACCAGGACTCGGGGGGTCGGGCAACGGCGCCACCACCCTCACCATCCCGGGGGCCTTCAACGGCCCCGACGGCTCCGGCAACGGCGGCTACAGTGCGGGGTTGCTCGCCGGGTGGCTCACCGACCCGGGAGGTCCGGCCGTCCAGGTCACCCTGCGCACCCCGCCGCCGCTGGACCGGCCGCTGACGGTGGAGGGCACCCCGGGGGAGGGGCTCCGGCTGAGCGATCCCGCCGCTGAGGACTCCGCCCGCCTGGTCGCCGAAGCCGTGATCACTGGCCCTCTCGACACCGAATCCGGTAACGGATCCGCTGCCGGACCGGCTGCCGGCGCCGAACCCCGTGGGCTCGCGGTGATCCCCGGCGGCCCGGTCGGCGTCGGCGAGGCCGAGGCCGCCCGCAAGCGCTACGCGGGCCTGGACCAGCACCCCTTCCCGCGCTGCTACAGCTGTGGCCCCGAACGCGCCGAGGGCGACGGCCTGCTGCTGTTCCCGGGATCGGTCCGCCCCGGGCAGGGCCCCGACGGAGTCGGCAACACCGTTGCCTGCACCTGGGACGTGCTCCCGGCGGTGGACGGCGGCGACGGCACGGCCGCCCTCGCCCAGGTCTGGGCCGCGCTCGACTGCCCCGGCGGCTGGTCGAGTGACATCTCCGGCCGTCCGATCGTCCTGGGTCGGATGACCGCCCAGGTCCTCGCGGCCCCGCCGGTCGGCTCCACCCAGGTCGTCATGGGTCACCTGGAGGCGGTCGACGGCCGCAAGGTGCACACCGGCAGCGCCCTTTACGACCAGGACGGCGGACTGCTCGCGTTGGCCCGGGCGACCTGGATCGCGATCCGCCGCTGAGGAGCGGACCGACCTGCCTGCCCCTCCAGTACGGTGAACCCTTGTGGCCTTCGAAAACACACAGCAGACCGCGCCGAACGACAACGGCGCCTCCGCCGAGCCCGCCGCCCAGACCCCGGGGCCTCGGCGGGGACGGAGCGGGCGCGGACGCGACCCCGAACGGCGGCGGACCATCCTGGACGCCGCCGACCGGGTGATCCAGCGCGACGGTCCCGACGCCTCCATGCTCGCCATCGCCACCGAGGCGGGGATCAGCAAACCGATCCTCTACCGGCACTTCGGTGACAAGAGCGGCCTCTACCAGGCGCTGGCCAAGCGCCACGTGGACCCGCTCATCGAGGTCATCCGCGCCGAGCTGTACCAGCACACCGAATTCGAGGTGCGGGCCCGCGCCACGGTCGGCGCGTACCTGTCGATGATCTCGCGCAACCTCAACCTGTACCGCTTCCTCATGGACCGGGCCACCTCCGAGGACGTGCGCACCCGCAGCGACCTCGGGCTCATGGTGCGCCGTCTGGGGGAGGAACTCGCCGACCTGCTGATCAGCGAACGCCGGATCAGGGGCCGGCTGCGCGCGCAGATCGCCGCGCACGCCATCGTGGGCATGGTCCAGGCGGCGGGGGAGTGGTGGCTGGAGCACCCGGAGGTGAGCGAGGCGGAGATCATCGACGACCTCACCTCGGCCGTGGTCGGCGCCATCCGCGGCAGTGGAACCTGACCGGATCAGCGCCCGATCTTCTCTGCGGGCTTGACCTGGAGTGCACTCCAGGTCGCATGCTTGGTGCATGAAGGACTACTACACGCCGGGTGAGGTCGCTGAACGCTTCGGCCTCACCCTGGACACCCTGCGCTACTACGAGAAGGCGGGCCTGCTCCGGCGGGTGGAGCGCGCCCCCAGCGGGCACCGCCGCTACCGCACCGACGACGTCGACCTGCTCTACCTGGTCCGCTGTCTGCGCGACACCGACATGCCCATCGCCCGGCTCCGGGACTTCGCCGAAATGGTCCGCGACGGCGACCACACCATCCCGGACCGCCTGGGCGTGCTGCAGAGCCACCAGCACCACCTCAACACGCGCATCGCCGAGCTGCGCGAGCGCCAGGACACGATCCAGCACAAGATCGACTACTACCTCGGGGTGCTCGCCGACAACCCCGGCCTCGCCGAGCGGTCCGCTCCCGCGGGCGCCACCTCCGCCTCCGACGCGGCGGCTGTCGCGGCCACCGCGAAGGAAAGCTTCTGATGCGCTACACGACCATCCGAGGCCGCACGGTCAGCGCCCTGTGTCTGGACGCGATGCAGTTCGGCAGCACGACCGACGCCGACACCTCCGCCGCCCTGGAGTCCCCGGGCCACATGCACGTCACCGTTCCTGAACAGTGTTCAGGAGTGACAGCTGCTGCCACTCCCGAGCTCTGCGCGCGCCCCGAACGGTCTTGGGTGCGCTGGTCCCCCGCGTTCTCGTGCCCTCGGCCCGGGTGCGCGCATCGGGTGCGCGCTCCGGGCCGGAGTGGCGGGGTCCCTCACGCCCCGGGGTTGCCGGTTCGGTCTGGAGGGTCCGAGGCCCGCACCCATCACTCCGGTGGGTGCGGGGCGGTGCCGTCCGACGCCGGATCGCAAACCCCTGAGCGCGCCGCCCGATCGCGATGCTGGCCGCATCGCGGGCGGGAAGTCTTCCTTTTCTTGCTGGTGGTGGGTTTCTGCCAGTGCTGGGCACCCCACCGGGAGGTGTAGGCCGCATCCACCGCGATGATCGCTATCCCGGTGGCATCAGCCATGCTGACCAGGCGGGCCCTGAGCTTGCCGGTGGGCATCCCGGAGATCAGCTGCCGGAACCGCTTCCTGCGGCCGTGCTTCTCCCGACTCTTGGCGTCGGTGAAGTCCAGATCCTCTACCGCGATCGCCTTGACCCCGCACGCCTGGGCCCAACGCAACAGCTGGGAGAGGGCGTGGCGGACCTGGGCATCACGATGGGAAGCGGTGCCGGACAACTCGTAGTCGAAGCGGCGCGGATCCCCGATGGGGTTGCCGTGGGTGTCCAGCTGCCAGGCGGCCAGGTGATCGGCGTTGGTGTCCACCCCCACCACCCCCTGCCCCAGCGCGGCCCGGAGCGGGACCGCCGGGGTGGCCGGGATCTGCCAGGACGCACTCACATACCAGCGTCCCCGCTCCACATCCAGGTGGATGCGATAGGCCACCGCCCGATTGTCTTCCACCCGATCCGCCCATTCCTCGCCCCGGTGCGCGAAGGCCGCCTTGCCGGAGAGCACGTACCGGCCGTGCGGGGCGTTCGCCCACCTCTTCAGCGGAGCCGGGAGCCTGATCGACACCTCACCGTCGGGGCTGATGCGGATGGTCTCGTTGCCGAACCGTTTGCCCGACTCACCATCGGCCTGCAGGAACCAGCGCTCGGCTTCCCATTGCTGGCGCCACTGGTCCTCGGTGAGGTGGGCGGCATCGAGGTGGTGGCGGGTGCGGAGCCACCCGCAACCAGGTCGTCCTCGCCTGGCTGATGGACCACGAGCCCAGGGTGGTCCCGTTGGTCGGGGTGAGCAGCCTCGCCCAGCTGGACGAGGCGCTGGAGGCCACCGACCTCACCCTCACCACCGAACAGCACTCCCGGCTCACCGCCGCGCACTGATCCCTTCCCGCATTGCCCCTCGACCCCGGGTACCCCCATACTTCGCAAAGCTCGCAAATGCCCGCATAACCCCGCTTTCGCGGTTTCCTGTCGCTTCGGGCGGATACCTTCCCTAGGGAGACGCGGTCACCAAGGACCGCGCGCACCGGCGGATCCGTGAACCAGTGGGAGGGGCCACTTGCCCGAGAGCACATCGTTGGAAGCGGACTCCGGTGCCTTCCACCAGATCCATTTCGCCTGGGCCGACCCCACCCTCCTCGGCCGCGTCGGTCCCGGGCCCGCGGCCACCTCCCTCCCGCAACGCGACCAGCCGGTCCTGCGCTCCTGGCGCGACCGGCTGATCCCCGCCCTCACCGCGGACTACCGCTCGGCACTGCCCGACACCGACCCGGCCGCCTACCCCGAGACCCTCTGGGCCCGCCACTACCCGGACGGCCAGAGCGCCCTGGTCTACCGCTGGCCGGGCGACGTCCGCCAGGCCCACGCCTGGGCGATCGTCGGCCCCACCCGGGGACTCACCTTCTCCCGGATCCTCGCCCTGCACGAGAACCCCAACACCCGCCCGGCCCCGACCAGACCCCCCACCCCCGGCTGGGCCGCCATGCGCACCCTGCCCGCCCCCGAACCCTGGGAACACACCTGCGCCCCCGGCGCCCTGCGCACCCGGGACCGCCGCGCCGCCGAAACCCGGATCGACAGCGAACCGATCCTCATCGGAGCCGTGGCCCGCGCCCTCGAACACCCCGACAAGCCCGTCCACATCACCCTGGACCCCGACCGCGCCGACCTGTGGCAGGCCACCCAGCTGCGGTTCCTGTGGGGGATGCACCGGATCCTGCACGACATCCTCACCCCCCGCGCGGCCCTGCCCGCCGAGGGCTGGAACTGGTCCTTCTCCACCTACGACCCCGTCCTCGGCGTCGAAGACGGCCCCCACCTGGCCTTCGGCCCACCCACCACAACCCCGGACTCCCCCTTCCTGACCCCGGCCCCGAGCGACCACCTCAAGATCGCCGACGGCCTGGTCACCGTCCTGCGCGAAGAGGGCGGCGACGCCCTCGGCGACCACCTGCGCGCCCGGGGCATCCCGGAAACCATCGACTTCACCGACCGCCGGGCCCTCCTCCGCGACTGGTTCGACCCCCGCCCCAGACCCGCCCCCGAACCCCACACCCGAGAGGAAACCCTCGGAACCACGGATACCGCCGAGCCCGGCGACCCGCGAGGAACCGAGGAGGCACCGCAGGCCGTCCGCGCTCCTGAGGCCACGGATACCTCCGTGCCCGAGACACACCGTGAGCCCGAGGAGACCCCCGACCCCCAGACCTCCCGTGGGTCCGCTGAGGATCCTGCATCCGGGGCGGGGGAGACCCTCGGGGCTGCCGGGCTCCAGCGGTCGCGAAGCGTCGAGGAGCCGACTGAGCCCGTTGAGGGCAGGGGGTTCAAGGAACCGCGAGGAACCGAGGCGAGCGCGGAACCCCCCGGGCCCGGGGCGGCCACCGAGCCCCCGACGGGCCGGAGCGGGGCCGAGTACGAGTTGACGGAGGCCCCGGACCCCTTCGCGGAGGACGGGGCCCAGGACACCTCCGAACAGGAGACCTGGGCGGGCTCGCTGGGCGGGCGGCCGCACACCTTCCTCGGGGTGGGCAGACGCCCGCCCCCGGCAGTGGAACCGCCGGAGGAGCCCGTCACCGACCCCGGAGCCGGGCAGCCCCTCGACCCGCCGCTGCCCCCTGAGCCGGATGAGGCCTGGACCATCTCCGCCTCCACACCCCCGGAAGCACCCGACGAGGAACCCTCCGCACCCGCCCCTCTCCCCGAGACCCGCACCCCCGCCGACGCCCCGCCCCTCGCGGTTCTGACCCTCGCCGAGACCGAACCCCCCGACTACGAGGCCGAGACCGAACCCGACACCGACGAGTTTCCCGAGGACTCCGACGACAACTGGCCCACCCAGTACGTCGACCTTCCCCTCTCCCGTCTGGAGCGGTGGCACTCCAAACGAGGCCCCGAAGGGGCTTACACCGACGTCGTCGACGCCCGCGCGGCCGTGCGGGCCGAACGCTCCGAACTCCAACGGGTCCGCGACGAGCGCGATCACTACCACACCGAGGTCCAGGAACTACGCAGGGAGATCGCTCGCTTGGACCAGTCCTGGATCGACTCCGAATCCACCTCCGATACCCCCGAACGCAGACGCCGCTGGCCCCGGGTCCTCCTGCTCCTGGTGCTGTTCGCGGCGGTCTTCGCCGTCGGCCTGCAGATCGGAGCGGGAACCGGTCTGGACACCCTCGGTCTCCTGGCCCTTCTCACCAGTCCTCTCACCTCCGCCAGCTGGTGGCCACTGTGACGGGCAGCACCCACCGAACACGCCCTAACCTGGGAGGATGACCGACATTTCCCCGGCCCCCGGTGCGGTTCCGCAGCCGTTGTGGGACGCCGTCCGCGGCCTGGACCTGCCCAAGCAGCACCTGAAGGACCTGACCTCCTTCCCCGAGGAGGCAGGCGAGATCCTCCTGGACGCGGTGGACGCCCTCCGCGAGCGGGACGTCAGCGCCGCGCGCACGCTCGCCGAGGCCCTGCGCGAGCACGCCCCGCACCCGGGGCACCGCCAGTTCGCCACCAACCAGCTCGCCGCGATGCTGCGCGCCGAAGGCCGGACCGAGGAATCGGACGCGCTGCTGGAGGAGCTCATGCGCCCCGGGCTCGAACGGGGCGTGGCCCTCCTCCTGGCCGAGGACCTCGCCGGGCAGGGCGCCTGCGACAAGGCCCTGCACTGCTACAACGTCGTCTGCCGGGGCATCCTCGCTGAACCCCCGGAGACCGTCGCCGAGCTCAACCGCCTCGGCCTGATGCCGCTGCTGGGACGCGCCCGCATGCGCGAACTGCTCGGCATGGCCCCGGACGCGCACGACCTGGCGACCCGCTCCACCGACGCCTACCTGCCCCCGCTGGAGAACCTCGCCGACCTCCAGGGCGGCGGCCCCAACGGTAGCGCCCCGCAGCAGGCCTTCCCCGGTGACCTCCCCACCCGGACCGGCCCCGGAGAGCGCGCCACCCCGCCGCCGCCCGGACGCAACGACCCCTGCTCCTGCGGCTCGGACCGCAAGTTCAAGAAGTGCTGCGGCTCCCCACTGGCCCGCTGAGCCGCGCAGCCGCCGCGTCCGACAGCCCCGCGCGTGAGCGCCGCCCCCCGCCCGGCCGGAATCGGCCGGAACCAAACCAGAGGCGAAGGAGTCACATCCCGCGTCAGTGCGCGACGGGCGCACCGGGGAAGAGGTGTCGGTTCGTGTTCGGAATCCTGAGGCCCTGCAGACACAGCCTGTCCGAGGATCTGGCAAGGGAGTGGATGTCCCACCTGTGCGGGCTGTGCCTGTCGCTGCGCGACGACCACGGCCAGGCCTCCAGGGTCGCCACCAACTACGACGGCCTTGTCCTGTCGGTCCTGACCGCCGCCCAGTCCGAGGAACAGTCCGGAACCCGAAAGGCCGGTCGCTGTCCCCTGCGCGGAATGCGCGGGGCCGACGTCGCCGACGGTTCAGGGGCACGCCTGGCCTCCACGGTGTCGCTGATGCTCGCCTCCGCCAAGATCAGCGACCACATCGCTGACGGTGACGGACTCTACGCCCGTCCAGGCGTGCGCGCCGTCGCCGGGAGGGTGGCCGCACGGTGGCGACGCGGCGCACAGGAGTCGGGCGACGGACTCGGTTTGGACGGCGCCGAGCTGGCGGCCGTGGTCGACCGCCAGCGGGAGGCCGAGCTCTCCGCGCGGGAGGGCACCGACGTGCTCACCGTGACCCGGCCGACGGAGAAGGCCACCGGCGAGGCCTTCGCGCACACCGCGGTCCTCGCTGGTGTGCCGGCCAACGCCGACCCCCTGCGGGAGGCCGGCCGCCTGTTCGGCCGGGCGGCCCACCTGCTGGACGCCGTGGAGGACCAGGAGGAGGATCTGGCCAACGGCGCCTGGAACCCGCTCACCGCCACCGGAACACCGGTCAGCAGGGCCCGCGAACTCTGCGACGGCGCCGTCCTCGGTGTCGGACTGGCCCTTCGCGAGGCCGAGTTCGTCGATGATCGCCTGACCCGCGTCCTGCTAGTGGTGGAACTGCGCAAGGCGGTCGAACGCGTCTTCGCGCACGCCGGGCACCCGACCCCGTCCGCCCACCGAGGCGGGGCGGACAGCGAGGGACACCGGCACGACGCGCACCATCACGGGGACCAGCGGGAGAACGATCACGAGGACGCTGACGGCGGGGAGAGCCCACCTGCCCGAGGCGGCTGTTGTTCCGCCTGCGGGTGCGCGATCCCCGCCCTGGAGGAGCCGCCGCGCAGCCGGGGGCTCCTGGCCGGATGCGCGACGGCGCTGTTCATGTGCTGCACCTGCCAGCTCTGCTGCCGCGACCCGCACCCCGGGCCCTGGTCGGGAAAGCCCCGGCACGCCGTGTGCGATCCCTGTATGTGTGCCTGCGACGTGGGCGAGTGCTGCACTGGGTGCCGCGACACGTGCGACTGCTGCGACAGCTGCTGCTGCTGCCCCTGCTGCCCCTGATCAGGGGCAGCGCCCTCAGCGGTCGCAGCTGCGGCACCGGCGGGTGGCCGCGCGCTTGGTGTTGCCCCCGGTAGCCCGCAGGGGAGAGTTCTCACTGATCCGCCGCCACAGCTGCGGGTCCGGGTAGTTGACCCAACCCCACACGGGGGCCTTCACATCCGAGTCGGAATGGTAGGAGCAGCCGAGCCGGTGGGCCACACCGCGCAGGGAGATGAGGATCGCGTCACCGGCCGGGTGCAGCCGCACGGTCGAGAACGGGGTGCCCGTCCCGCAGCTGCCGATGTAGTCACGGGGCAGCGCACAGGCGCAGCCTTCACCGACGGGGAGTTCACAGAAATCGCAGCGCTTCATTCTCCTACAGTGCACCCACTCAGTGACGATTGGGCAACTTTTCGTGCCTAACGCGCCACGAAAAAAATAAACCTTCCCCGGAAGTCCTCTTCCCACGCCTCCAACTCACCTCGGATTTCCAGCCCCGCCCTGCGTCCCGCCTGTTGAGAGGGCCCCCGAGCCCACCCGAAGGTGACACACCCCTCACTCACCGCGCGGCCCCCGAGTAACACGTTCCGGGGCGCCGCGTGCTCAGAGCTTCGCGGCCGCGGCCCGAAGATCGGCCACCAGGGTGTCGGCGACCCTCTCCTCGTGGACCGCGACCCCCTCGGCGGTGATGGCGTCGGCCAGGTCCGGGTCCCACGGCGCGGGGGTGACCCGCCCGGGTGCTGGCGCCTCCTGAACCCCAGGCAGCGCGGCCAGGTAGTCGTCGGCCCCCATCCGCCAGGGAGCCACACCGGCCACGGCCATGAGGTGGGCGGCGATCCGTAGCCCCTCCCCGTCGAAGTCCCCGTGGTAGCGGAGCTCGGCCCCGCCTTCGGAGAGCGTGCGCAACAGGGCGATCGCCGCGCTGTTCGGCCAACCCGACACACAGACCAGCGGCGGGCAGTTCGAGCCCAGAACCCGTTGGGCGTGCGCCAGGACCGACGGGTTTTCCACCACGAACACCACCGGGCAGGGCTGCGCCAGCTCAGCGCTGTCGGACACCGCGGACAACTGGTCCAGGGTCACGACGGCCGCCCGCCCGGTATCGGCCCACATCCGAAGGGTTGAGGCAAGCGGGCCAGCGCCACTCGGGCGCAACCCCAGGACCAGGACGGAGGTGGAATGGGAATCGCAGTCCACCCCGAAATCACCCCACAGCGCACGCCGCTCCCGTGCGTTCGCGGGGGCGTCGACGTCACGCAGGACGGCCAACGCCCGCAGCACCAGACCGGGTACTGCTTTGGTGCCGTCCAGGGCGTGCGGGTCTCCGGTCGTCTCGGCGGCCAGGGTCGGCAACGGGCGACCGTCCGCCAGCGGGAGGGCGGCCAGCACCGCGAGGGCCTGCTCCAGGCGGCGCCGCAGCCCTTCCGTGTCACCTCGCGGTACCCGGTCGGCGCGGATCAGATCCACCCACCGCGCCAGCGCGGGCTGCGCCGAGACAAGCGGGTGGGAGGCCAGCCAGGCCCACAGCCTCTCGCGCTCCTCCGCAGTCCGCACCCGATGCGCGGCCCGGTCGTCGATCGGTCCGACCACCTCGCTCGCCACGGCCCGGGCGTCCAGCCCTAACGGGGCCAGCGCGCGGTCCAGCCGGTTCAACCGGACACTGGTCCGCGCACCCGGGTAGGAGACGAGCCCCAGCAGATCGGCCAGGGCCGCCTGTTCCTCCTCGTCCAGGCCCCGCACGGTCACCGAACGCACGGCGGTACCCGAGGACAACCGGTCGTGCACCGCCCGCCACAGTGGGAGCAACGCCTTCCGGCCCAGGTGCTCCGGAACACCGAGACGCCCCGAGCACCCCTCCGGGTCCCTCCCGCCTGCGCTCCCGGTCGGCCTCTCGTCCGTGCTCACGCCTCCTCCAGCGCCGAACCGGTCCACACCCAGCGGACGGTGGTCACCGCGTCGTCGTCCTCGTCCGGGTCCGCCGGGACCAGCTGGTGGATCGCGATCCCGTCCAGCTCGGTGTAGGTGCACCACTCGTGGTCGCTGGTGAGCACCAGGTCCAGGCCCAGATCCACGAGCAGCGCGAAGATCTGCCCCCGGTTGGTTGAGTCCACCCCCACGAACACCTCGTCCAGCAGGATGAACCTCGGAGCCTCGGGATCGGTGGCGTAGTGCGCCGCCACCGCCGCGAACAGCGGCAGGTGCAGGGCGATCGCCTTCTCGCCTCCTGAGAGCCCACCGTGCTCGCGCCGGGTCAGTCGCTGCCAGCCCCTGCCGTCGTCGCGGTCCAGCTCTACGGTGAACCGGTGCCAGGAGGTGTAGTCCAGGACCTGGGTGAGGTGCTCCTCCCACCCCGCGGCCGAGTCCTCGGCGCGTGCGTCGTCGATCCGCTCCCGGAAGAAGGCGTGCAGGGCCGTCCGATCGGTCTCGCCCAGCATCCTGGGGTCCTTGACCAGAAGCTCACGGGCCTTCTCCGTGCCGGCGGGCGCGTCCGGGGCCACCTCCCAGCGCAGCCGGACCGAGATCCTGGATGCGGTCCGCACCCGGCTCAGACGCTCGTTCATCCCCGCCACCAGACCGGTGGCCCTCCGGATGCGTTCGGCCAGGTGGCGGCGGGTGTCCCCGGTCAGTACCCGGTCGAACAGCTCGCGCTCCTCACCGGTGAGGTCGGCGGACCGGACCCGCTGCTCCTCCACCAGGGCCTCATACAGGCCGCGGGCGCCCACCCGCACCCCGTCCAACAGGGCGCTGACCCGTTGAACCTCGCCGTCGACGCCGTCGGTCAACAGCTCCAGGTAGGCCCGCCGGGCCAGCGTTTCCCGGGCGTCGTGCATGGCCTCGGCCACCTTGGCCCGCGCCCCGCTGATCCGCTCCGGGGAGTGGTCGGACCGCGCGGACGTGGCCGCGATCGCCCTGGCCGCGTCCAACGCGCCGCGCACCGTGGCCAGGTCGGATTCGGGTGGTGCCAGGCCGGAATCCTCCAGTAGGGAGGTGTCCAGCAACGCCCGGAACCGGTCGGCCGAGGTGTCACGGGCCGCGAGCGCGGCGCCGCTCCGCTCTTCCAGAACCCGCACGTCGGCGAGGAGTTCGCCTCGCCTTACCTGGGCGGTGTTCTGCTCGGAACGGGTCGTGGCCAGGGCGTCGCGGAGTTCCTTCAACCGGCGCTCACCCAGGGCGACGCGCTCCTGGACCCTACGGTGTTCCACCCCCACGGTGGCGTCCACCGCGGCCAGCCGCGCGTTCAGCTCCCGCGCCTCCCGAGCGGCCCCCGCGGCCGTCCGCGCGGCGAGACCCGCCTCCGCCCGAGCGGTCTCGGCGCTCTCCCGGTGCTGCTCCCGCTTCCCGACGAGCCCGAACAGCTCCACCCGGCTGTCCAGCCAGACCTCCACAGCCTCGCCCAGGGATCCCAGAGCTGACCGGGCGGTCTCCAGAGCCTCCCCGTCGGCGGGCAGCCGGTGCCGCGCGGCCAGCGTCCGCAGCTGACCATCGGCCTTCGCCACCAGGGGTTCGTGCTCGGACAGGCGTGTTCGCTGGCGCTCCAACGCTCCGCGCCGGTGGGACACCAGATCCTGTGCCGAACGCAGACCCCGCGCCGTGCCTCGCGTCGCGGTGTCGGCGGGAACGGCCGCCACCTCCGCGTCCAACCGCCGACGCCGCTCGGCCAGAGACGATTCCTCCTCCGCCACGAGTTCCAGGGCGTCGTCGAGCTCACTCAGCCGCACGGTGAGCTCGGCGATCAGGCGGGCCCGGTTGCGTTCGCGCGCGTGGGCCCCGACGTGCGTGGGTGCTTCCTTGTGCCACTGTCCGTGCAGGTGACCGAGCCGCCACCGGCCGTCGGCCCCCACCAGTGCAGGAACGTCGGGCCGGTCCGCACCGTCACCTGTGCCCGCGGCGCCACCGCTTCCCACCGCCGTGTACGCGATCCCCGCCAGTACCGCGCGCACGTGCTCGGCCGGTACCGGGACCCCCTCTTCCACGACCAGCACGTCCGCCAGGCTGGGCCCGGAGACCGCCGCGACCCCGGAGCTCAGGACCGTGTCACCGGCCACCCCCGACACCGAACCGTCCGGTGCCAGCCAGGCGTCCAGCAGACCGGAGGCTTCCAACGCCGCCTCCACCCCAGCACGGGCGGGCTCGGGGAACCCGTCGGTGAAGGCCACCAAACGCCACAGCGGGGCTCCGGCGCGCGCCGAGCGGTCGGCGGTGCGGGTGTGGGGGACCGGTGGCTCCACCACGGTCGCCGCGTCCAGGGCCGCGATCCGGTCGGCCAGCGCAGCCCGTTCCGCGCCCAGCTCCTCAGCGCGCTGCCGGACCCGCTGTCGCAGGGCGGCCAACTCCTCACCCGCGCTCTGCCGGGCCGCCGCCACCTCCGTGTGGGGGCCGGCCCCGGTCTCGTGATCGATCCCCTGGACCAGTACGTCCAACGCGTCCAGCCCCTTCGGGCCTCCCCGCCCGCCGGGACCCTCCAGAGCCGTCAGCGGGAGTTCGACGCACGCACGCGCCCAGGCCACCAGATCCTCGCTGAACTGGGCCAACCGGGCCTCGTGCGCCGACTCGGCCCCGGCCTCCGCCAGTTCGGCCGAACCGAGCTCCTCCTCCATCGTCCCGAGGTCGGCCTCCAGCTCCTCCCGGCGCCGTAGCAGTTCACGGAGGCGGTCCAGCGAGGCCCGCACCTCATGGATCAGTTCCCCGCGGTGGGTCACGGCCGCCCGCAGCAGACGGCGGGCGGACCGAACCCCCTCGAGCCCCTGCGCCTCCAGAACCCGCTCGGCCTCTTCGAACACCCCGACCAGATCCGAACGGTGCGCCGCCCGTTCCACCTTGCTCCGGACCCCGGCGGCTCCCCGCTCGGCCCGCGCCACCTGCTCGGAGCTCTGCTGAGCCGCCTGTTCGGCCCGCTCGGCGAGTCCCCGGCGCCGCTCCGCCTCGGCGGCTGACCTGCTCTCCTCCTCGGTGGCGGCCCCGGCACTCTCCCGCAGGAGCTCGATCCCGCTCCCCGCCCGGTAGGCCTCGCTGTCCCGGAGCCCGCGTAGTTCACCGGAGACCGTCTCGGACTGTTCGCCCAGCTCCTCCTCCTGCTTGCCCAGCCGGGCCAGCTCCGCCTCGACACCCTCCGCCGCCCCCTGCGCCTCGCGGAGTTCCTCGGAGCGCCGACCCATCTCGGCCGTGGCGGTGGTGAGCTCCGCCGCGGCACCGCGCAGCATCCGGGCCGAGTACACGCGCTGGCGGTCGGCGAGGACCTTGGCCGACGCCACCTCCTCGGCCAGGTCCCGCAGCTGCTCCCGGTGCCGGTCCAGCCGCTCGAACCCGCCCGCGATGTCGGCCAGCTCCCCCTGGCCCAGCGGCGGCAGCGCGCTGGACAGCAGGGAGGACAGCAACCCCGGGTCCAGCCGCTCCGAGAGTTTGGGGGTGCGCAACTGCAGCAGCGCGGTGATGAGCGCGTCGTAGCGGGCCTGGTCCAGGCGGGAGTAGAGCAGCCCGCGGACCGCTGAGCGGTACTCCTTCGGCCCCGCGTGGACGGTGCCCAGCCCGGTGCCCTCCAGCGCTTCCTTGAGCTGCTTGACCGTCAGCGGCTGCTTCTCGGGGGTGAGCAGGGACAGCCCCTCACCCACCCGCGCCGAGGAGGTGAAGTAGGTGGGCGTGACCGAGGAGACGTCACGGGTGGCCTGGAGCCGGGCACCCAAGGTCAGGTGTTCGCTGCCCTCGGCGGTGGGCCGCTCGAACTCCAACCACACGTACCCCACCCGGGTCGCCCCCGGGTAGCCGTGCCCGATCATGTTCCAGTGCATGGCCCGCTCGTTGCCGCCGAAGGTCGACAGCCGGTTGGGGCGCAGGCTCGCGTCCAGCAGGAACGGCAGCAGCAGCTCCAGGGCCTTGGACTTTCCGGTGCCGTTGCGGCCACGCAGCAGCAATCTGCCCTGATGGAAGGTGAAGACCTCCTGGTAGTAGCGCCAGACATTGAGGATGCCCGCCCGCGCTGGGTGCCACCGGTCGGGGGTCTGCTCCACCGGGACCTGGGTCATGCCCGACCGCCTTCCTGACTCTGTTCCTTCTTCCCGGACCCCGTGTCCCCGAAGTCCGCGCGGTCCACGGCGTAGCGGTGTGCCGCGGGCAACGCCCGGTAGCGCGGTTCGCCCCGCGGTCCCAGTTCCTGCTCCGAGCCCGGCTCCTGCCTGGCCAGACCGTGCCCGACCAGAACCCCGAGCGCGGCTTCGGTCAACTGCGACGCCCCTCCCTCTCCGCGGTAGCTCCGCGCCCAGGACGGTTTGCGTTCCAACAACCCCTCCACCTCACCGGTCAGCGAAAGCAGGGACAGCGGTCCGGCCGCCGTCAACAGCACGTCGAGCAGCAGGAGCGCGGTCTGCTTCACGTTGCCCTCCCCGGGGAACACGTCGTCGGTGGTGCGCCCGCGGACGTCCACCAGCAGGTAGCCCTCGGCCCTCTCCTCCAACCTGAACCCGGCCTCCTGGGCGGCCCGTCGCAGCAGGCCCCTCCCCGTCAGGGTGTTCGCGTACTCCGCCTCACCCGCGCTCAGATCCGCCGTGTACACGACCGGGTCGTCCAGCAGTCGCCGCATCAGGGAGTGCCTGGCCAGCAGCAATCGCTGATTGCGAGTGGGTCCGCCACCCGGACCCTGGTCCGGACCGTCGTCACCGTTACTGTCCCCGGAACCATCCAGCCGCGGTCCGTACCGCTCCTCCGCCAACAGCTCGGACAGGTCGGGGTGGGCCCCGCCCAGCCGGGAGGGCGGTACCGGAGTGCTGAGTAACCGGGTCAACCGGGCGGGATCGGCCTTGTACAGCACCATCGCGTCCGCCCCCGCGACGTAGGACTCGGTACTGCCGTCCACGGTGGTCAGCGCCCCGTAGTCCTCCAACAACAGCAGCGCGTCCACCAGGGCGGCCCGCTCCGCCCGCACCGAGGAGTCGAACTCGGGTACGCCCTCCTCCACCGCGCACGTGTGCGCCACCCGCTGGGCCAGCAGTCCCACCGTGGTGCGGCTCAACACGGTCAGCTCCGCCGCGACCAGGAAGAACAACGTGTACCGGCGACGGTCGAATGGGGTACCCGACCCGCGTACCCGCAGCGCCGGACGCGGCACCGCCACATGGGAGTCGGCGGCGCGGACCTTGGCCAGGCGCGCGTACCCCTGCCGGGGTTCCACCGTGAGCGTCCAGCCGCAGAAGTAGTCGAACCAGGCGGTCAGCTCGGTGCGCCTGCGCCGCACCGCGGTGAAGGCGGCCTCGTCCCGCTCTCGGACCAGCAGGGGAGAGGCCAGCATCGCCTGGATACCCGACGCCATCTCGTCCCGAGCCTGGCTCACTCCGCGGTTGGCGTTGCGCACCGGCACACGACCACTCATTCGAACCCCCGTTCCGAGTGCGGACCCGCGCCCCCGGGGACACTGATCGACACCACGTAGTCCGGTCCGCTGAACACCCCGCGCGGTGTGCGCAGCCTCGCCTCACCCCGGTCCGGCGGCGGTACGAGCACGATCTCCATCCTCCCGTCCGAGGTCAGCGCCCGCCGGGTGCCGTCCCCGCGCACCGACTCCGACAGCGCCTGACCGAGCAGTGCCAGCAGGTGCTCGAACAGGTCGTGCTCCATATCCCCGAACGCGGACAACCGCACCGGACCGTCGGTGGCCAACCGGCCCAGGGCCCGCTCCACCTCGGCGCGCTGCACCCGCGCCCGCTCCCGGCGCCGCCGCGCGGTCTCCCCGACATCGCGCACCCGCGCGGTGCGGGCCACCCGCCCCGATCGGCCCGAGGAACGCAGATTGGCCGAGACCGGCACCGGATCGGCCACCGCCCACGCCGTTCCGGGGGCGATCAGTTCGTCGTCGGTGTGCCCGAGCGTCGCATGCCGGGCGGGGGAGAGCCCGGTCAGCGCAGACCACAGACGGTGCGCCTCCTCAGGAGATCCCGCCCCCGCGCACCACCGGGCCGCCGCGCGCAGGTCCTCGGCTGTGCTGGACGCCCGGCGCCGCGACTCGGTGATCCGCTCCAGAGCCTCCAACAGGGAACCGATGGCTCTGCGGGCCACCTCGTGCAGCCGGCGCACCCCCTCCTGGCCGTCCTCCGTCGGCGCGAACCACAGGCGCAGCCCCGACCACTTGGTGCGCCGGGCCGCCAGCCAGTCCTCACGGATCCGGTCGGTGGCGCTCGGCGGCAGGTTGGCCCCGGCCAGCGCACGGCTCAGCAGCTCCTCCAGGCCGTGCCCCTCCACCCTGGCCAGGGCGTCGGCGATACCGCGGGCCCGCTCCTCCAGGTTGTCCACGAACGCGTCCAGGTAGCCCACCGTCGCCTGCTTGACCTCGTGAAAGGTGTCCAGGTCCGCGCCGCCCGAGCGCAGCAGCCGCTGGAGTTCGTTGTTGAACCGCTTGGTGTTGTCCCGCAACGAGTCCAGATGCCCCTCCAACTCCTGGAGGGTGGTGAAGACCCGACTGTCCTGGGCAGGGTCGTCGGCGCCCATGAGCACGTGCAGCCCGTCCAACCGGTCGGCGACGGCGTCCAGCACGGCCGTCTGCAGCGCCCCGCGCTCCTTCAACCGCTCCAGCACCAGCCGGACCCCGGCGAACTCGGCCTCACCCCGCGCCGTCAGCGTGTACTGGACGTTCTTGCGCTCGAACTCCGCCGCTGTGGCGTAGGCGGCCGTGTAGCTCTGGGCGGACTCCAACAGCCCGATCGACTCCAGGTGGCGCAGGGCCGCCTCCACCTCCGCTTCCTCCGTGGGTTCGGCGAACCCCGTCCCCGGCAGCCGGTCGTGGACCTGGTCCAGCAGCAGCGCCGTCTCCAACCGCTCGTTGGCGTCGTTGAACACGTGCAGGATCGCGAAGTACAGGTCGCGCCGGCTACCGGAGGTGAAGTCGAAGACCCGTGCGGGAAGCCGCTCGAATCCCTGCACCCCAATGCCTCCCGTACGTCGTCGAACCCTTCACCCCAAGCTACCGGGACGTGGGCAGGGCCCGGCCGTCGAACTGTCCGAAAGTGTCACCCGACCGCGCCCAACCTGGACAATGGGGTGTGTGCGTGTCATAGAAGCCCTCTGGGAATCGGACCGCCTCCGAGTCTGGGCGATCGATTCCGGCCTGCCCGCCGCCACCCCTTCGCGGAAACGGATCCGACCCCACCCCTATGCCCTGGGCCCGGAGGTACTGGCTGAGGTACTGGCCGACCTCGGCGCGTGCTCCGGAACCCCGGACCACGGAGTCCTGAACCTTCCCGGTGTGCCCCGCCACCCGGTCCCGCCGCCGTGCTTGCCCACCATGGCCGACGCACCGCGGTACTCGCCCGACCAGGTGACCGTCCGCCCCTGGCTGGTTCCCACACTCGACCTGCCCGGACCGGACGCGCCGACCCTGCTCCGCCGCGTCCGACACAGCCAGGCGACCGCGGACCCCGCCGCCATCCGCTTCGGCGCGTCCTTCGCCGCCCTGGCACTCCTCCTGGAGGCGGCCACATCCCTGGTCGACACCGGCCGTCTCGTCCCGCGCCTGCTGGAAGCCTCACCCGCCTTCCAAGCACGGTGGCGTCCCCTCCTGGACCCCGCCACCCTCGCCTGGCTGCGCGACCACGTCCGCGCCCTCCCGCCGGTGGCCCGCGCCGCGCACACCCCCGACCTCACCCCCGAGGAAGCGGGCGCCGACGCCATGGCCGACGCCCTGGGCACGCTGTGCTCGTTCACCGACCTCGTGGCCAGGGAGCGGCTGGCCCACCACACCATCGAGATGCCCGACCGCCCCCGAACCCAACATCAGTGGCTGGCGGCCCTGGCCACTGCCAACGGCACGTTGCCCCACGGGGTTCGGTCTGCGCGGTCCGACATCGACCAGCTCACCGACGAGATCCAGGACTGGTTCACCGCCGCCCACCAGTACGCGGGCGCGATCCGCCTGGTCTTTCGACTGGTTGAGCCCGCACCCGCACCGGCTGCCCTGCCGGAACCGGAAGGGGAACCGGACGGAGCGGAGCTGGCTCAGGGATGGCCAGCCGAGCCCAGCGGAGCCGACCCTCAAGCCCTCGGAACAGAACCCGAGGACGGGCTGCACATCCCTGCGGACCTGCCCTGGCGGTTGCAGATCTGGGTCCAGTCCGTCGAGGAGCCCTCCCTGATGGTCCCTCTGGACGACCTGCGTGAGGGTGAGGGCGCGGACTGGCTGCCCCGGGACCCCGCCGAACCCGTCCACCGCGCGCTCACCCAGGCCGCCCGCGCCTGCCCGGTACTGGTCCGCGGGTTGGCCCCCGACGCCCCCGGCTGCCTGGAACTGACCCCCGAGGAGGCCTTCGACGTCCTGTCCCGGCACGCTGACGCGCTCCGAGAGGCCGGTTTCGGGGTGCTCCTGCCGCCCTGGCTCGGTGAGATCGGTGTGGGCACCAGGCTCACCCTGTCCACCAACATCGACCCCGGACCGCACCAGGCCGAAGGCGGGACCGGGATCGGCCGGACCCTGGTCGACTTCGACTACCGGGCCGCCGTCGGCGACCTGGATCTGGGTCCCGAGGAGATCGCCGAACTGGCCCGTCTGAAGCGCCCTCTCGTCCGGCTGCGCGGCGAGTGGGCCAGGCTGGACCCCGAACAGCTCCGCCGGGTCGCCGCCTACCTGGCGGGCGGTGCCAGCGGAACCGTCCAGTTGGGGGAGGCGGTGCGGATGGCACTACTCCCCGACCCCGCGGACCCCGAACTGGAGGGGGTCGACGCCGACGGGGAGCTGGGGGCGCTGCTGGCAGGGCAGGCCGAGCACGCCTTCACCCCCATGACCGAACCCGAAGGGATGGACGCCGAACTGCGCCCCTACCAGCGGCGCGGCGCGGGATGGCTGCGCTACCTGGACCGGCTCGGCCTGGGCGCGGTCCTCGCCGACGACATGGGCCTGGGCAAGACCGTGCAGCTGCTTGCCCTGCTGGCCGACGAACGCACCGAAACCCCTGCGGACCAGCGGCGCCCGGCGCCCACGCTCCTGGTGTGCCCCACTTCGGTCCTGGGCAACTGGTGCCGGGAAGCGCAGCGGTTCACCCCGAAACTCCGTGTCCTCCTCCACCACGGTCCCGCCCGGCCCCGGGGTGAGGACCTGGCCCGTGAGGTGCCGGAGTCGGACCTGGTCCTCACCAGCTACGGGGTGATGGCCCGCGACGCCGAAGCGCTCGCCGAGATGTCCTGGGCCCGGGTGGTGTGCGACGAGGCCCAGAACATCAAGAACTCCCGTACCAAACAGGCCGTGGCGGTGCGCACCATTCCGGCCGCCTCCCGGGTCGCCCTGACCGGT
Organism: Nocardiopsis valliformis DSM 45023; assembly: GCF_000340985.1. NCBI lineage: Bacteria > Bacillati > Actinomycetota > Actinomycetes > Streptosporangiales > Nocardiopsidaceae > Nocardiopsis > Nocardiopsis valliformis. Next base: position 39,595 of record NZ_ANAZ01000026.1, on the reverse strand, counting down.
ACCCCCGTGGAGAACCACCTGGGTGAGCTCTGGTCGATCCTGGACTTCGCCAACCCCGGGCTGCTGGGTTCACGCGAGGCCTTCGAGAAGGGGGTGGCCGCGCGCGTCCACCGCGACCTCGGCAAGGACCCCGGTCAGAGCTCCGGCAAGGGATTCGGTCAGGCCGTGACCGCCCTGCGCCGGGTCACCGCGCCCTTCGTGCTCCGCCGGCTCAAGACCGACACCTCGATCATCACCGACCTGCCCGCGAAGAACGAGATGCGGACCTGGTGCACCCTCACCAAGGAACAGGCTTCCCTGTACCGGGCCACCGTCGACGAGATGACTGCCCGGATCGACGAGGCCACCGGGATGCGGCGCAAGAGCCTGGTGCTGGCGACCATGACCAAGCTCAAACAGGTCTGCAACCACCCGGCCCACCTGCTCGGCGACGGTTCCCGCCTGAACGGGCGCTCGGGCAAACTGGCCCGGCTCGAGGAGCTCCTCGCCGAGATGGCCGCCGAGGGTGACAAGGCGCTCTGCTTCACCCAGTACACCGAGTTCGGCCACCGGCTCGCCCCCTACCTCGAAGGCAAGCTGGACATGCCGGTGCTGTGGTTGCACGGCGGTACCTCCCGTAAGAAGCGGGAGGAACTGGTCGACCGGTTCCAGAACAGCGACCAGCCCGCACTGTTCCTGCTCTCCCTCAAGGCGGCGGGCACCGGACTCAACCTCACCGCCGCCAACCAGGTCGTCCACTTCGACCGCTGGTGGAACCCGGCCGTGGAGGACCAGGCCACCGACCGGGCCTTCCGCATCGGCCAGAAACGCAACGTGCAGGTCCGCAAGATGGTGTGCGTGGGCACCCTGGAGGAACGCGTGGACGAGATGATCGAACGTAAGAAGAGCCTGGCCGAAGCCGTGGTGGGCCAGGGAGAGAACGCCCTGACCGACCTCAGCGTCGATGAGCTGCGCGAAGTCATCCGCCTGGCCCCCGAAGCGGTGGCCTGATGCCCGCCGTGCACGGTCCCGTCTGTGAGAGCTGGTGGTCGGCCCGGCTCCTGCAGGGGATCTCCGACGGCGACATCGGCCGACTGTCCCGCGGCCGCACCTACTACCGTCAGGGAGCGGTGCGGGAGATCACCGTGGACGCCGACCACATCCAGGTCATCGCCTTCGTCCAGGGCTCACGCGGACGGCCCTACCGCGTGTCCGTCGCCTACCCGGCCATCGACGACACACGGTGGTCACACCTCCTGGACGACCTCGCCCAGGACCCCGACGCCGCCGCCGACCTGCTTGCCGGAGAACTGCCCGAAGCCACCGAAGAGGTGTTCGCCCGCCACGGGTTGGCGCTCTTCCCCGACTCCGTCGACGACATCGACATCCACTGCACCTGTCCGGACCGCGGCGGCTACCCCTGCAAACACGGCGCGGCCGCCATGTTCGCCTGGGCGTCCCTGCTCGACGAGAACCCCCTCCTGCTGTTCGCCTGGCTGGGTCGGACCGAGGAGGAGGTCCTCGACGCACTGGAATCGACGGCGCCCGCCGGTTCCGAGGGAGAGCTGGCCGTCGAGGTAGTGCCGTTGTCCGAGAGCGCCACCGACTTCTGGTCGGGCGGTGACCTCACACCGCTGGCCCGGCCACGCCCCTTCGACCCGCTCTCCCACTGGGAGGGATCCACCCTGGGGGTGGCCTCCGGCCTGGCCCCGATGTACGCCGCACTCACCCGAGGCGCCGCCCCGCAGGAGTGAGACCCCGCCTGCTCCGACCCCGACCGGGTCAGCTCCTGCTGCGGGCCTTGTGCGCGGCCCGCCGGGCCGCCTTGGCGACCTTCTTGTCCGGGTGCAGCCGCCCTACCGCCTCCAGCACCCGGAAGGCTTCCGGGTGGTCGACCTTCCACAGGTCGCCCCCGCCATCCAGCAGGAGCTGCCCGATGGGCCCCGGCCCCTCGGAGCCCGCACCCGTGTTGAGTGCGAACAGAACCTCCAGATGGTCCTCGCCCCTCTCCAGCGGCGCCGCCACCATGTCGATCGCCAGCCACGGCCCATACCGTTCGGACAGCCGGGAGTGCTCTTCCTCCGGCAGGTCCGCTGCGGCCAGTACCGCCCCGGCGGCCAGCGCGGCCACGGAGATGCGGTCCGAGTCGAGCAGCCCGCGCAGCACCGGCAGCGCGGGCTCACCCGCGAACTCCAGCACCCGCAGCGCCAGGGCACGCCGGAAGGCACCGGTCCCGTCCAGGGCCGAGGCCGCCTCGACGACCTCCACGACCGCTTCCTCAGTGGCGCGCCCGGCCAGCCACGGGAGGATTTCGGGCTCGTGCAGGTCAGGCTGGACTGTCATCAGCGAGTCGAGGAGCTCGGCGGCGCTCGCACCGGCGAGTCCTCCGCTGAGCGGTGCCGGAACCCCCTCACGGAGCAGGACGCGGCGGACCCCGTGGCGGCCCAGCGGGGTCAGCGCGGCCGAGCAGTCGACCTCCCCCTCCTGGGGGTGGTGGGTGTCGGGCCCGGGGCCCACCAGGATCCCTCCGACGGAATACCCTGACCGGTACCGCTCGGCTGTCGCCTCCTCGGTGCGGTCACTCAGGTGTACCGCTCCGATCTCCGCCAGGTGGTGCAGCCCACGGTAGATTGTGGTCAGGATGGACAGACGGATCTGCCCGGCCTCGTCCGGCAGTGCGGCGCCCGCCGCGAGAAGATGGTCGGCCAGTTCCGACGCCAGGTCGCCCAGCACCAGCTCCGTGCCGTCGGGCGCCTCGTAGAGAAACCGCAGCACCGGCGGGAACAGGTCGGCCTCGTACCGGTCGGTGCCCAGGAGCCCCTCGGGGTCGGGGTCACCCTCGACCGCGGCGTCGAATAGCTCCCACCACGCCTCCAGTGCGCTGTCCGCGGTGAGCTCTCCCACGACCTCCGGGGCCGCGGACACCCGTTTGGCCTCCACCCGCACCAGGCCCAGCTCGGTAACCCACCGCCACAGGGGCACGAACCCGGGCAGGTCCCGGGCGGCGCGCAGCCGCCCCAGCCGGTCCGCGCGCTCGGCAGCCTGCCGGGCCGAGGCGCGGGGCCACAGGTCCAGCTCGGCCGCGGCCGCACGCACGTCAGCCGGACGCGGCATCCCCGTCGAGGTCAGCGCCTTTCCCTCCCCGAACCACCGTGCCAACGCCAGCAGTTCACGCAGCGGGGACGACTCCAACGCGGCGGCGGCCAGCTCCTCCTCCGGGGGCAGCGACACCGGCCGGGCCGGTTCGAGGCCCTTCTTGGATCCGCTCGGCTCCGGCGCGGGCACGGTCTCTTCCGTCAACGGAAGCGAACCGAAGGCCTCCCGCAGTTCCCGCCGCATCGCCTCCAGGTCGAGGTCGTCGGGTTCGAGCATCTCCACCCAGTTCCGCTGATCCTCGGCGTCCGCGTGGAACCCTTTCCCGAGCTCCTCCGGGTGGTCGCGCAGGTGACGCAGGTGCTCGAACCCGTACACCCCGCCGCAGTCCTCCGGCGGTCCGCCCCCGTGACCGTCCAGCAGCCGGGGGTAGACGGTGTCGGGTTCGGCCTCCCCGACCGCTTCCACGGTGATCGAGTGCTCCCAGCTGTCGCCGAAATCGTAGGTGTACACACCCTTGGAACCTCTGCGCCGCAGCACGTCACCGACACGGGCCGCGTGCTCGTCCCGGTCCGGCGGGCCCAGACCCAGCCCCTCGTTCCCGCTGTAGCGCAGCCCGGAGAACTCGAACGAGTGCGGGTGCGAGTCATTCCAGCCCATGACGACCTGGATGAGCATGTGCAGGTCGCCCAGCCCCGTGACCGAGGGCACCTCCAACCGCCGCCACACCTGCGGGCGGGTGCCCTCCAACACGATCTTCAACCGGTGCACCCGGTTCCCGAGAGTCTTCTGCACCATCATTGTTCCCCGCTGTTCTGGATCCGTGTACCGGCACCACTCATATCGCTTGACGCTCCGTTCCGCAGCGGTTCAGCCGCCAGGGAAACCGGCGGAGGGCAGGCGTGCCCGCCGGAGATCAGCCGCCCAGCCCCACCCGGTCCAGTTCGGCCAGGAAACGCCGCTTGCGCCGGTGCTCGGACCGCAACCCCGCCGTGAACGCGCGGGCCTCCTCCGCGCGGCCCAGGCGTTCGTACAGGTCACGTACCCGCCGGGCCAGCTCGGCGGCCTGCGGGTACAGGCCGGTGTTGGCCGGGCGGACCTTCGCCGCCACCATCGGTGCGTACACCCCGATCGCGTCCTCGGGGTGGGTCTTCTCCCGCAGGGCGGCCACCCGCAGCCACTGGCCCTCGTTGCAGCCGTGTTCGGCGGCCGCCGCCCACACCAGGTCCGCGTCCCCCTCGTCCAGCAGCACCTCCACCAGCGTGCAGGGGAAGTGGGGCGCGCGCCGCCGGGCGGCGGCGCGACGCAGCAGCGCCAAGGCCTGTTCCCGTACCTCGGCCCAACCTTCCTCCGGTGTGTCCTCGCGCAGGGCCCGGTAGGTGCCCAGCTCAGGGGAGCGCTCGAAGGCCTCCCAACGCACAGCCTGGAGCTCCTCCGTCCTGCCCTGCCCCTTCAAAGCGCGCGTGAGGTGGTCGACCACCCGCGGGTCCGGCATCCCCGGCTCGCGCAGCCCCTTGAAGGCCCACTCAAGGGCCTCCTCGGCCCGCCCCGCCCCCTGCAGCGCCTCGACGATCCCCGCGTAGTACACACGGTCTCCCTGGCCGTACACCCGCACCAGGAGGTCGGTATCGCCGGTGACCCGCGCGTACTCCGACCTCAGGAAGCGCGCCGTCCACTCACTCGCGGAGAAACCGCCCCCCAAGAGCTGCTCACCGTAAGCCTCAAGGCCCTCCTCGCCCAACGCCTCCGCATAGGGATCCAACAGCAGCTCCGGAAGCCCCGACCCCTCCACCTGCAGCCCGAGCAGCCACCCCGCCAGCTCCTGGCCGTCCGGCCGCGCGGCCGCGCAGGCCTCCACGTGCACCTCGACCAGCTCGGCCGCCGCCCCGCCCACGTGCCCGGCGGAGTCGTCGACCATGCCCGCCTGCCCGCTCAGGGCCGTGATCGCGTGCCGTGCCAGCTCTTCGGCAGCGGCCGCCTCCCCCCGTTCGAGGAGGCCCTCCAGCTCCCCGACCACCTGGTGGACCGTCCCCGCGTACTCCCGCGCCTGCCCGTACTCCACGAAGTCGTCGATGCGCAGCGCCCGCTCCACCCGGGCACGCGCCCCGGTACCCCCGGAGAGCCCGCCCGCCAGTTCCGCGCTCAACTCCAGCCGCCGTCGGAACCCGGGATCGTCGTCGGCCGCCGCCAACACCAGCTCCACGAGCTCGTCGCTGCCGAGCGAGTCCAGGTAGGAGCGCAGGTCCGGGGCCCGCGGCACCTCGACCGCGTGCTCGGAGTCGTACAGGTACACCAACCCCAGGGCCACGGCATGCTTGCAGAAGTTGCCCTCCTCCGCCCACGGGCAGTCGCAGTCCCACTCCATGCCCCGGCTCGTGGGGGTCAGCTCCACCCGGTAGACGTGCGTACCGGTGACGGTGCCGCGCACCGTCCTGCCGTCGAAGGTCACCCCGCTCACCTGGGAGACGTAGCCGACGCCCCGGTGGTAGGATTTCGCACCGGCGAAATGGATGAGGTCTTCACGCGTGTAGGAGGGCATGAGTCCATTGAACCGCCCTCAACCGGGCCCGCGTCCGGTTTCCGGCACTCTTCCGGTTCCCCCGCCCTCTTCCATCGGGAGGGCGCCACCCCGGCCGTGGCCTCCGGCCCGGCCCCGATGTACGAGCGGCTCAGACGCGGTACCGGAGGCACGGAGTACGCCTGACCTCACTGCGGCGGGGAACCTTCTGTACCCCTCATCACCTCTGGCTACGGGCCCTGTTCGCTGCATGCCGGGCCGCCTTCGCCGCCTTCTCGTCGGGGTGCAGCCGGCCCAGCGCCGTCAGGACTTCGGCGGTCGCCGGATGGTCGACCTTTCACAGCTGCTCGGCGCGGTCGACCAGCAACTGCTCGATGAACCCCGCCCCCTCCTCACTGTCCAGCCCGAGCAGGTCGACGAAGCTGTCCTCACCCAGCTCTAACGGTCCCGACATCCGGTCGATCGCCAACCAGAGGCCGTACTCGTCGTTCAGCGCCCGGGCCTCCTCCTCGGGGAGTTCCGGACGCGAAAGCAGCGCACCGGCGGTCAGCCCGGCCACTGTGCGCGGGTCCGAACCGAGCAGAGCACGCAGCTCCGGTACGACCTCCTCCCCGGCCGAGGCCAGAACACCGGAACCGAGGGCGCGGCTCAGTGGTCCGAGTCCCGTGGGGTCCGCGGCTGCTTCGGCGATCTCCCGTACCGCCTCCTCCGGGGTGCGCGCGGCCAACCAGGGTGCGGTCACGGCCGGGTGCAGCTCCGGGGCGTGGTGCTCAGCGTGTCGAGGAGCCCGGCGGCGTCGGCAGCGGCCACCTATTCGGTGAGCGGGGCCGGGATACCGGTGGCGAGCAGGTACTGGCGCACCCCGTAGCGGCCCAGCGGGGTAAGCACGGCCAAGCAGTCGATGGCCGGGCCCGGCTGGTCGCTCCGGTTGCTCGGCCCGAACGGGTTCTGGTCCAGCACCGCCTCACGAACCTCGGCGGAGGTGGCGTCGACCAGCCGCACAGCGCCGACCTCCGCGACCTCGTGCATCATCAGGTACAGCGGCTCAAGGACGGATTCGCTCAGGAAGCCGTCGTGTCCGGCAGCGTGCTCCGACGCGGCTCCGGTGTCCCCGAAAACCTCTGCGGCGGCAAGGTCCCCGGCCAGGTCGAGATCCTCGAGGTCGGCTTCGGCGCCCGCCGCCACCGTGCGCCCCAGGTAGGCCAGATCGGCCTCGAACCCGTCGGGGGCCTCGTAGAGCATACGCAGGGCCAGGTAGAACAGCTCGACTTCGCCGCAGAGGGGATCGCCCCCGCCCGAACCCGTTCCCTCGCCCCCGAAGGACCCTTCGATGGTGGACCCGAACAGCTCCGTCCACCACTCCAGAACCCTGCCCGGGGTCGGCCCCGACACCAGGAGCTCGGCGCAGGTGTACGCCCTCGCCGACCCGACCTCGATCAGCCCCAGGGCCACGGCGGTGTCCCACAGGTCCAGGAACTCCGGTAGATCCCTGCCGGAACGCAACTTCCGTACCCGCTCAGCACGCTCCTCGGCCTCCGCCTCACAGGCGTGCGGCCACAGGTCGAGCCTACCGACCGCCGCACGGATGTCCGCGGGCCGGGGCACCCCCGTCCCCGTCAGTTTGATGCCGTACGAGACCCACCGGGTCAGCGCCAGCAGTTCGCGCAGGGGAGAGGTCTCCAGGGCCGCGGCGGCCAGCTCCTCCTCCGGCGGCAGGGTCACCGGCCGGGCCGGTGACAGCCCCCCGCCCCCTTCGTGCAGAGCTGTTCCGCCGAACAGCTCCCGCAGCTCCTCCCGGATCTTCGCCAGGTCCAACTCGTCGGGTTCGAGCATCTCCACCCACATGAGCTGTTCCTCGGCAACGCTGTGGTCGCCGCGCCCGAGCTCCTCGGGGTGGTCGCGCAAGCGGCGCAGGCGCTCGAACGCGCCCACCCCGCCGCAGCCCTCCGGCGGCCCGCCGCCGTGGCCGTCCAGCACCCGCGGATAGAACGTGCCGGGTTCGGCCTCCCCGGTCGCCTCCACCGTGATCAGGTGCCGCCAGTCGTCCCCGAAGTCGTAGGTGTAGACACCCCTAGACCCCTTGCGGCTGAGCACCTCACCGACCATGGCCTCGAACTCGTCCAGGTCACCGGCGCCGACCCCGCCTGCCTCGCTGTAACGCCGCCTGCCGAACTCGAAGGCGTGCGGGTGCGCGTGCTCCCAGCCCAGCAGCACCTGGATGACCAGGTGCAGATGGCTCAGACCGAGATCGGCGGGCACCTCCACCAGCCGCCACACCGGCGGCTCGGTCCCCTCCAAGACGATCTTCAACCGGTACACCCGGTGGTCCGCCAGTTCTCGGGGTGCCATCGTCGAACCTGCCTTCTCATCGCGCGGACCAAACGTGCTCGCCTCACTTCCTACCTCCTACACGCCCCGCCCGGGAACGCTTTCACCCGCCCGAAGTCCGAACGATCACCCGGCCCGGCTGCGGCGGCTGAGGGAAGCGCTGATGAACACGCTTGAGGGGCGGTGCGGGGAACGGATCCGCACCGCCCCGGACGCCGGTGGGTGTCAGTACCGGGCCCGCACCCGCACACCGCTCAGAACGACCCGACGACGGAGACCAGGCTCACGAGCGCGATGACCACGAGGACCGGGATGGCCAGGGTCACGACCCCGAGGTCCTTGTAGGACTGCCGGTGGGTGAGCCCGCACACGATGAGCAGGGTGACCACGGCACCCGAGTGCGGCAGCGTGTCCAGCCCGCCCGCGGCCATGGCCGTGAGCCGGTGCATCGCCTCCGTGGCCATACCCTCCTGCTCGGCCATGGCCCGCAGGTCCTCGCCCAGGGCGTTGAGCGCGATCGTCATACCGCCCGAGGAGGAGCCGGTGAGACCGGCGGTGATGGACACGGAGAAGACCGAGGTCCACAGGGCGCCGAGGCCGAGCCCGAACACCGAGTCGCGCACGACGGCGAAGGCGGCGACCGAGGCGACGACCGCGCCGTAGCCCACCTCGGAGGCGGTGCTGAAGATCGGGAACATGGACCGCTTGGCGCCGTCGACGGACCCGGCCCACAACGTGGCGAAGTTACGGAAGTTGAGGGCGACCAGGACGAGGATCGCCGCGATGATCCCCAGCAGCACAGCCCACAGCCCGACGCGCTGCTCGAAGGCGACCCCGCCGAACTTCTCCTCCGCCAGGTAGGACCAGTCCAGCGCCGGAAAGACGATCAGGGTGCACGCGAAGTTCACGGCGAAGACCGTGAGCAGCGGCAGGAAGGGGACGACGCGGTTCGCCGGTTCGAGCGTGGTGACCTGCTGGTCCCCGGTACCGGCGTCGGTGGACCCGTTGGCCGAACGCGCGCTCTCGGGGCTGTCGAAGCTCTCACCCTTGCGGATCAGCGCCGTGCGCCGGTACTCGAGCCACAGCAGGCCGAGGCCGAAGATGAGGGCGCCGCCCACCAGCCCGATGCCCGGGGCGGCGAACGAACCGGTGCCGAAGAACTGTCCCGGAATGATGTTCTGCACCTGCGGGCTGCCGGGCAGCGCGGTCATCGTGAAGGTGAAGATGCCCAGCGCGATGGTCGCGGGAATGAGGCGGCGGGGGATGTCGGCGACCCGGAACAGCTCGCGGGCCAGCGGATACATGACGAAGGCCACGACGAAGAGGCTGATGCCGCCGTAGGTCATCAGGGCCGAGGTGACGATCGTCGCCGCGATCGCGCTCCGCGAGCCCACCAGGCCCGTCACGGTGCGGGCGATGCTCTCCGCGTAGCCGGTGACGGTCATCAGGACGCCGAAGACCGCGCCGAACAGGAACACGGGGAACCAGCTGCCGACGAAGGCGGCCATCGCCGGCATGAAGATCTCGGTGTAGGAGGCCAGGATCGGGGCCCCGGAGAAGACCACCGCGACCACCGAGGCCAGGGGTGCGGCGAGGATGACGGGGACACCGCGGTAGGCGAGGGTGATGAGCAGGAGCAGGGACGTGATGATGCCTATGATTCCCAGCGCCATGGGACTCCTCGGGGGTCGGGGCAACGCGTGCCGGGCTCTCGCAGGGGACGGCTCGGTTGCCGGGGCCCGGTGCGCTCGTCCGGCGGCATGGGGGCGTGCCGTCTCGGTGGGGTCGTCGCCGCCGGTCAGGCGGTCGAACACGTCGGCAATCCTCGCGCTGAAGCGAACGCGGGGGAAATGGTGAACAGTGGGGTAAAACACACGAAGCTGTGGGGTGTTCGGAGGTTGAAACGGCGGGACCGGTTGCGGTATAGGAGCCCAGGTGAGGTCGGGGCAGTCATATTGTCCGTACCAACCATGAGCGACTCGTGCTCACCGGAAACGACGGCCGGGTGTCCGCGGTCTCCTGTGCGACCGGCGGGGTGTGTGCCCTCGGTGAAAGGCTTCTGCGGCCGTACCGAGGGACGTGATCCCGCCCCTGCTGCCCGATCTGAAACCATGGGACAGGGTGGGGGACGACTCCCACGCGAGCGCTCAAGCGCCCGGGCACGGTCGACAGCGGTGGGGCTTGTCCACAGGTGCGCGCCGGGCCGTCGCGGGCGGGGTGCCGTGAGCCGAGAGTTGAGGGACGAGCCCCGTCTCGTGCCCTCCCTCTCCCCTCTCTGCCAGTCTCGGGTACAACATCCCCGTCGGACTGGAGGAGCACCTTCAACCCGTGTGCCCACTCGGTGTTCTCCGGGACCCCGCTGAGCAGCATGGCCAGAGCGCTCTTCCCCGTGCCGTTCGGCGCGTAGACCATGTTCAGTCTCTCGAAGCCGATGGCCTGGGGTGCTGCTTCCAGCCCTGGTAGCAGCGAAAGCTCTTGACATGAGTGATGCGTTTGATCACGGAGGAGGTCCTCGACGCCTCCGGCGCCTCAGCGCTCGGTCAGCCCCCGGTCGCGTCGCTGATGCGGGCGGTGATCTGTTCGCGTAGGCGCTCGGCTCTGGGGTCGGAGAAGTCCTCGACTGCTTCCAGGGCCTCGCGCCAGTACGCGTCGGCCGCTGTTTCTTCGCCGTTCTGGGTGATGACGGTGGCCAGGCGGTTCAGACAGAGGGCCAGGTTCCAGCGGGCGCCGTTGCGGCGGTAGCCGTTGGCGGCCTGGCGGTAGAAGCCTGCCGCCTCGTCGAGGCGGCCGAGGGCCTGGTAGACCCCACCCACGCCCTCGAAGGACTCGGACTCACGGACGTGCTCGCCGATCGAGCGGTGCAGGCCAGCCGCCTCATGGAAGTGGGCCAGGGCTTCCTCGTGGCGGTCGAGTATCGAGTAGGCCCGGCCGAGTTCCAGGTGAGCGAAGCCCTCGTAGGTGGTGAGGTCGAGGTCGTGGGCGATCTCCAGGGTTTTCTGCGTCAGGGACAGGGCCAGTTCGGCCTGTCCTGTTTCCCGCCGGGCCGCGCTCAGGACGGTCAGACAGGCGAACTCGCTCGTTCGGTCTCGGGTCTCCCGGTGGATCGCCAGAGCGTGCTCGGCCAGCGCTACCGCTTCCTCCCGCTGCCCCAGTTCCAGGAGGCAGCGGACCAGGTTTCCCAGGGCGATCCCCTCCCACAGCCGGTCGCCGAGGCTCCGGGCCGCTTCGAGGGATCCCTCGAAGTTCTCGCGTGCCTGGTCGAGTCTGCGGCCGCGCAGTTGAGCCAGGGCGAGGGCGTTCAGGGACATGAGGACCCCCTGTTCGTCACCCAGTTGCCGCCTCAGTTCCAGGGCGCGGGTGTGGTGCTCGATGCCTTCCTCGTACCGGTTGGCCTGGAGGTGGGCTATGCCGAGGTGCTCCCAGAGGTCGGATTCGGCCCTGGGGTGACGTTCTGTCCGTAGCGCTCTCAGGCCGTGCTCGAGCATCCTGATCCATGGTTCGCCGTAGACGGGGAAGTGCCCCAGCACGTGTGGGAACCGCCAGGTGAGGCCGGTGAAGGCGTGCTCGGCAGCCGTCTGCGCCGCGGCTCTCAGGTTCGGTTCCTCTAGCTCGAACCAGCGGAGCGCGCCCGAGTTGTCGGTGAGAAGCGGCCCCGAGGGCGGAACTGCGAAAACCTCGTCCGGTTCGGGGCGGCGCAGGTTGGAGTCCACGACCAGTGCCGCGGCGTAGGCGGTACGCAGGTACCAGGTCAGGAGGCGCTCCAGGGCCGCTGTCCGGTGTTCGGGAGCTTCCTCGTCACGTACCTGGTCCGTCGCGTAGGAGCGGAGCAGGTCGTGGAACCGGTAGCGGTCCGTGCCCGTCTGCTCCAGCAGGTGGGCACCGACGAGCGTGTCCAGGGCGCGTCGGCTCCGGCGCACCGGAAGGTTCGCCAGGGCTGCCGCGGCTCCGGTGTCGAAGTCCCTTCCGGGGTGCAGGCCCAGGAGCCGGAACAGGCGTGCCGCTTCCCGGGGCAGGACCCGGTAGGACCAGGCGAAGACGGAGCGGACGGTGTCCGCCTCCTCCTCGTCATCGGTGGCCAACGCGTCCCACAGTCCGGACTCGTCGCGCAGATCCTGGATGAGGTCGGCCAGGGGCATGTGCGGACGGCTGGCCGCGCGTTCGGCGGCGATGCGCAGGGCCAACGGGAGCTGCCCGCACAGGCGGGCGAGTTCGGCCACCTCGCCCGGGTCGTCCTTGGGACGGTGGTGGACGGTCACGTACTCCAGGAGTTCCACCGCCTGCTCCGTGTCCAGAGTGCGTACGGTGAGGCGTTGTGCCCCGTCCCTGGCGACCAGTCCGGACAGCCGGTCGCGGCTGGTGATCACCACCGCACTGTCGGCGGAACCGGGCAGGAGAGGGCGTACCTGGGCGGCGTTCGCTGCGTTGTCCAGCAGGATCAGCACCCGCTTCTCAGCCACATATGAGCGGTAGAGGGCGGACCTGCTGTCGGTGTCGGGCGGAAGTGAGTCGGTGGCGACCCCGAACGCCCGCAGGAACCGCTCCAGCACCTGGTCCGGGGCCAGGGGCAACCCGGGGCCGTACCCCTGGAGGTCGACGTAGAGCTGTCCGTCGGGGAAGCGGTCGCGGACCCGGTGCGCCCAGTGCAGTGCCAGGGCGGTCTTGCCCACCCCGGCTGTGCCGACGATGACGTGCATCGCGGCCTCTGCTCGCCCGCCGGCGTCCTGGCGGGGACCGGGTATGCGATTGCTGAGCACCTCGAGCTCACCCGTGCGGTTCACGAAGCCGCGCACGTCTGCAGGGAGCTGCCGGGGCACCGGGGCGCCGGGGCTCTGCGGTCCCTCTCCGTGGAAGTGCACCCCGCCACGGACGTCCCTCGCCTGGATCGCGCGTCCGGAGACATCGGACATCCGTGCCTGGTTGCCGCCGGTCACCCCCTCCTCGGGTTCCTCGCCCGAAAGAGGCGCGTGTTCATCGGGCACGGGGTGCTTCCACGCCGCCCACCTCGCGGACGAAGTATTCCTCCACCGGTTCGGCCTGCTCGTGCAGGGCCGCGATTTCGGCCCTGCACTGTTCGAGGACAGCGGGATCGGTGTAGCGAACCGCCCCCTCGGCCTCGCCCTGAGCGTCGTAGAGGATCCGGTAGGTCACCTCATCGCCGAGTATGACGATCTCCGGAACAGGGTTTTCCTGTTCGAAGGCCGAGAGTGCCTCCGGGGTGATGACCCGGATGTCCTCGCCGCACTGGGCCCGGATCCGCGCGGAGTGCAGTTCCCACAGCAGGTAGGTCGAAAAGGGCTTCTCGACGGCCCGGACCCGTCGAACCCCGCACCCGACCTGGGTCAGACCTTCGAACAGTGTGCGTAGCGCGGGGCGGTCAGCCTCCATCAGACGCAGGGACTCCTCCCGGCGGCCCTGGAGGAAGGCCATCCAGCTCTCGCTCTCGGGCTCGTGGAAAACCTGCTGCCGTTCGAGTTTCCAGACGTCACCGTTGCGGAGCGCCCGGAAACGCTCCCCGAAGTCGTCGTCGTACTCGGAGAGGCCCAGGTGATCGCCGGGAAGTGAGCTGACGGAGTTAAGCATCTGCGATGTCCGGTTTCGCTGAGATGAGTGTGGAACGGGGGATGATGACCAGCCGTTCGTCTTCTGAGATGGCCACACCCTCAGGGAGGCGTGGAGCGTAGGAGTCAGTCAGATCGCGACCGATTACCGCGGTGTCACCGTTGTCGAGCTCCCAGATGTCCGGGCATCTGCCGATGTCATTGGTGTTGCCGAGTTCGGCCGGTGATGCCCCGAGCCTGTGCTTCATTTCCGCTGACGAGTCCGCTTCCCAGGGGGCTGGCATGGTTTCCCTCCCGCGCACTCCGACAGGGGGGTGAGTGCGTCTACAAGCAAAAATAACACGGTCTGGTTTTCGGCCAAGGACAGTCTTTTTATGGGAGATCTGAGGGCGGCTTCCCCCTGTCGACAGGGCCTGAGGGATCTGTCAGCCGGTCGGTTGCCTGCGTGAAAATAGCAGGTTATGGGAGGGTGTGGGGTTGGGTTGGCGATGGTCCGATGTCCGGTTTTCTTGGGGCTCTTAGCCGAATCAGTCGGGAGAACTGTGACTGTCTTTGGTGGTGTGGCGAGTGCGACGCAAGAGTGTTCGATAGCGCTGATCCGAACTTCCTCCTGCCTCAAGTCTGAGAGAGCGAGCGATTGTCCTGCTGTCTTGGTCGGAGCAGGCGAAAGAAAGCCTCGATGCAAGGAGTTGGTGATGCGATCATTGGGATATATACCGAAGAAGCAGCGGTGCGCAACAGGGGCCAAATGCCCTTGAGTGTGACCGTTTTCGGTCACTCGGAGGTACTGGTTTTCCGTGCGTGCGGTGAGGGCTTCCTGCTGGCCTGACCGCTCGTCACGTGTCTGCTTGCCGGCGCGCGTTCATGTGTGCCTCGGCCGGATCGGAAGCGGCCGCGTCGCACGACCGACCCGGCCCTGCGCAGGACCGGGCCCGGCTCCGCCAGAAGGGCTGAATCAGCTACAGGAATCGCTCTTCATGTCTTGGATGCGGCGAAGAGTAGCTGAATGACGTTCGGGCCAGGCATGGGGGTGGCGGGCCGCCGTTTCCCGTCTCACCTGGAAGGAAGGCTTTCCTCTACCGACACGGCGGTGTGAGGATGGGCGTATGGAGGTCGTCGGCGTTGACGGATGCAAGAAGGGCTGGGTGGCGGTCCACCTGGTTGACGGCATGTTCCATCGGCTCCGGCTGTGCCCGAGTCTGGCGCAGGCCGTCGACGTGGTCGCGGCTGCGGCCGTGACCGTGGACATCCCCCTGGGGCTCGTCCGGAGCGGTTGGCGCGAGTGCGATCTGCGCGTGCCCCGGATGCTCGGGCCGCGCCGGAACACCGTTTTCCGGCTCCCGCCGAGGAGCGTGGTGGAGACGGCCGGCTTCGATGCGGCCAACGCGTTGTGCAAGGAAGTCACGGGTCAGGGTCTCTCCCGCCAGACGTACTCCCTCTTTCCCAAGGTCCTTGAGGCCGACGTTCTCAGACGTACCGGTACGCACCTGCTGTACGAGGTCCATCCCGAGCTGTCGTTTCGCACGATGGCCGGAGAGCCGGTGGCCTTCGCCAAGAAGACCTGGAACGGGCAGCGGCTTCGCGAGCGCCTCCTCGCCGACACCGGAGTCCGACTTCCCGAGGACCTCGGCCCGGACGGGAACGTGGCAGCCGATGACGTCCTGGACGCCGCTGCGGCGGCCTGGACCGGGCACCGGATCGCCACTGGTCGGGCCGTGCCCTGTCCCGACCCCACAGAACGCGACGCGCAGGGGGAGCCGATCGCGATGTGGTACTGATCCCGCTCTGCCCGGTGGGGATCCGTGACTGTCCCGCTGCTCTGCGGCGCACCGGAGGGCGGTACCGCGGATGCCTGTCCCGGAACCATGGGAACCGACGAAAGTGACTCCGGTCCAGAGATGGCTGGTCGGAGACGACACGGACATCAGCTGGTTCCGGCCGTGGCTGAGCATGATGCGGGAGTAGCTCGCCACCGGAAAGCGCATGGAACGGGTCCGGCTGATCGATGACCCGCCCTCGGACTACCTGCGCTGGGAGCTGTGGGGCACCCCCTGCAAACTGGGCGTGGGCGAGGACAGCAGGTATCTGCGGCGCGAACACCCCGTCGTGGCCGAGCTGCCCGACTTCGACTTCTGGGTTTTCGACAGCACCACCGTCGCGCGCCTGGAGTTCGACGGAGACCGGTTCCTCGGGGCGACCCTCAGTGAGGAATCCGACCTGGTCCTCAGCGCCTTGCGGGCTCTGGACGCCATGTACTCCGTGAAGGTCAGCGCGTGGTGCGAGAGCCTCGTCCCTGGGAAGGTCCGGTTGCTCCGCGCGGACTTTTGCCAGAACTCGCCGGAACACACCCAGGAGGAAGCCTCCGAAGCCGCAGGCGGAATCGATGTAGCGGAACCCGTTGTCGGTGACGCTGCCGACATCCTCGAAAGCGCGTCCCAGAGAGCGGTCGAGCACCCGCCTCGGTCAAGGCTGCGGCTGGTACAGGTCGCGGGGGACCGCGTCCAGGTGGGCGGGAGGGCGGTCACCCGCGAAGCCCAACCGCAGCTCGTGGCGGGCTCTGGTGCACAGGACGTAGTACATCATCCGCTGGTCCGGGTCGCTTGGGTCAGCGGTGTCTCGGTGGCAGTCGGGCACGAAGACGGTGTCGAACTCCAATCCCTTCACGCTGGCACGGGTGACCAGGTGTACACCTGGTCGGCTGGCGTCGATATTCCGGTACCGGCCCTGTCCGGTGCCGACATAGGCCTGGACGGGAACGCCGGCTCGTTCGAACGCCTCCAGCAGCCGCATCTGGAGTTCACGGAACCGGACGACCACGCCGATACTGCGCTCCGGGTGGTGCCGGACATGCGCGCGCAGCTCGGTCGTGAGTTCCGTGAACGCCCTGTACCTGGCCATGATCGGGGTCGGCCCCTCGCGCTGCGGTAGGGCGGGTGCGGGCTCACCCAAATGGAAGTGCTCGGCCAATTCCGCGATCGGCCGTGTGGTGCGTTGGTTCTCCGACAGGTGGATCTCCGCCGCGGCCAGGATGTTCCTGATCTCGGCGGTTGTACTCCTGGACTCGGTGATGGTCTGGTACTCGTCGGCCAGGACGGTCACCCGGGCTCCCGCCAGTCGGCACAAGCGGTAGAACTCCACGGGAAGATCCTGTCCCTCGTCAACCACCAGTGCTTCGGGAGCGGGGAGTTCCGTGACCCCCATGGCCTCGGTGAGCAGCGCGGGCCAATCGATGTCGAACCCGCCGGGTGTTCTTGTGGGGGGACGGCTGCCTACCGCACGCGCGTACCAGCTCCCCACCCAGCTGTGGACAGTCGCCACCCGCACCTGCGGCCCCAGCTCGGTGGCCGTCGGTTCCACGTGCTGTCGCAGAAGGTTGGACCGGCAGAGCAGAGTGGAGGGCGTATCGGTGAGGGCGAGCATCGCCGACCGGTGCGCCGCGAGTACGCTCTTGCCTGATCCTGCCGGGCCGCACACCAGGTGGTTTCCATCGAAGGGAAGGGTGTCCAGTACCCGCTGCTGCTCCTCGGACAGGTCCAAGTAGCGCAGTACCCGGAGGGAGTTGTTGACAGCGGTATTCATGGGGACTCCTCACCTCGTGCGATGCGTGCTGCCTGGTCACGGGCGGATTCGATGACCGGTTCGAAGAACCCGGGAACCCCCGGGCCGCCGATGAGCAGGATCCGGTCAAGGAGGGCGTTGCCCGTTTCGCAGCTGGTTTCGGGGAGTAGCGCGCAGGCATGACAGGCGGCCCGGTTGAGGTTGGCGAACCCTCGGGCCCCGTGTTCGGCACACAGGGGGTCGGCCGAACACCAGGCCCCGGATTCCAGGAGCCTGAGCAGGGTCTCCGCCAACCGCTCGGAGGAGCCCTGCTGGGCGAGTCCGCCCAGGGTGCCTTCCGCGTCACCGGCGGCCGTATAGACCAGGACCCCGGCTTGGTGCCGGTCCTGGCCGGGGCGTGCGTATACCCGCTCGCACAGAGAGGAGATCCCGTAACCGCTCTCGAAGGAGAGCTGCCGGATGAGGAGGTGGGAGAACGTGTGCAGGAGCGGCAGGCGGGGCAGCAAGCGGCCCCCGACCGTTCCGTGGAGCCGGTCCTTCTGGAACGCGGCGTCCAGGTCCTGCTCCAGATCTCTTACGCGCTCCCGTACCCCGGTGTGCGATTCCCAGTGTGCGATCTCCTGTTCGTCGAAGGACAGGAACACCCCTTCACCGAAGACCTCGATCGCGGGCAGCCAGTTGCGGCGACCTGACGCGTCCGCCCCCACCATGCCCTGTGGGGAAGGCTGTACCCGGTGGAAACCGCGCAGGGAACGTACCTCGCGCAGCCGATCAGCGACAACGACCCGTTGTATGCGTTTCCACAACAGCTGTTCGGCTTCGGATGCCCCTGCCGGCGGAACCGTGCTGACAGGCCGAACCGAGAAGGTGCGCTGGCTCACAGCGGTGGAGGTGTTCAGCGCTGACCATTCCTCCCAGCTCAGGTCTGTGGCCGGTGGGGTGTCCTCGGCCGGAGTAGGCTTCGGCGCGGGGGCGTCCGCACCCGTTTCCAGGCGTAGGAGGGCCGCCACATCCTCAGGAGTGACGCCTTCGTTGGCGTCGCAGATCATCTCGGTGACCGCTTGTGTACGTACTGAGTCCTGGAGGCGGCACAGGCCCGGCCACAGTGGGTCCTCTCTGATGAGGGAGGCGATCCGGGGGGCGACTTCGTCTGGCCCCGAGCCGACGGAGCTGGGGATGTCCAGTGCCGAGATCGTGACCGGGTAGTAGACGTTGCCCGCGTTGCGCTGGACGACGCGGGCCTGCTCCGTGCAGCTGGTTGCCTGGCCACGCTCCTGCCAGGGGTGGCGCCCGGTGCAGCGGGTGCGGCCGCGGTCCAGTAGTTGGAGCAGGTTCCGTATGGTTTCACAGGCGCGGCAGACGACGGACAGGGCCTCCAAACCGATGGACGAACGGTCCACCAGGAAGGACAGCCGGTTTTGGGAGCGCTCGCAGCTGGCGGTGCCAGACCGACTGTGCGCCCACCACCACCAGTCGACATCATCCATGTGCCCGGCCGGGCACACCTGGACGAATCGCATCGGTACGAGGACCTGTGGTGTGGGGCATGCCGGGCACAACGGTGCGGAACCCGGTTGCTCGTCCGCGGTGGCCCATCGCTTCATCCGGCGGCAGGAGGCGCAGAAGAGCCAGGAGGGGAACCGGACACAGGGAGCCCCGTCGCCGTCGGGGGAGTCGAAGAAGTCATTGGTCGCCGGGGGAAGGCTCCGAAAACCTGTGACCTTCAGCCGTTCCGCGAGCCTTGGGGAGTCGACCCAGGGGCTGGAGGACGGCCAGTGAGAGATGTCAGCGGCCACGAACGACTCGCCCCGGGTCTCCACGATGGCCCCGACTCCGAACGGCACGATGGTCTGGGCCTGGCGGACACGCAGCTTCCGGTTCATGGGCGAGCCCCCTTCACGGTGATCTGGCACTCGCGGTCCACGGAACGAACCGAGTGCAGTGTCTCCCACAGGCCGTTCCTGCGGTCGAAGTTCTTCAGGACGTGCCGTGTCGAGCGGCCTTGACCGCTCCAGTAGAGATTCGCCCTGGCCTGCCGAGCCGCTGCTGCCGCGTCGCTCCAGTCGTCAACGAGCTCCTTCAGCTCCGCGGCGGCTTCGGGAGCCGAAACGGGATCTGCTCGTTCCACCCACGAAACAATCCGGGTGACGGCATCGGACACGACCTCCGGGCGGTCCAGAATCAGTGACGCACCATCCTCAGCGCTCCACCCGTGACCGTGTCGGACGAGAATGACCAGGGCGGCGTGCAGGGCGCGCTTGCGTGAAGGGATCGACCACGGGGTGACACTCGAGGGTTCTACATGTCGGTACAGCGATCGGTGGAACACCTCGAAGGTCTCGTAGTGCGAGCGGTCCCGCGGTTTGGTGGCGTTGAAGAACGACACGATCAGTCCGGGGACGATGTCGCGGCCTACCCGGCTGGTCGCCTGGATGTACTCGGCTGCTGCCTTGGGCTGGCCGAGCATCAGCATCAGGGCCAGGCGGTCGATGTCAACGCCGACGGAGAGCATGTTGGTGCAGGCGAGGAAGGAGACCGCGGAGGGTGAGGGCCAACCCTCGTCCAGGCGCGCCAGCAGGCGCGGCTGCTCCTCGCGGTCCAGGTTGCTGGTGAGCTCCTGGACTGACGATTCCGTAAGCTCCCGGGTTCCCCGGGCGTCCCCGCCCATGCCGATGAGCTGGGCAGGGATGTCGTCCCGGGCCGCGGTCAGGGTTCGGCCGAGTTCGCGGAGGCTGTGGTGGTAGGCGACCAGCGTCCAGTAGTCGTCCCGGTGTTTCTCAGGGAGTCTGGCCGATTCGTGCAGGAGAGCTGCCGCGGTGGTGACGGTGGCACGGCCAGCGGTGTGCCCCTGGGCCATGACACCCACGTAGAGGCGGTCGGGGGAGTCTTCATCGGGCTCGGCGAAGTAGGAGTGGCGGGCGTCCAACCCGGGCGGAGGGAAAAGCTGGACGTCTCGGCCGTACATCCGGCGGACCTGTTCGCCGGACCGCCGGATCGTCGCTGTGGACGCCACCACTTTGGGGGCCATCCCGCTCCAGGAGCACAGCTGCAGGATCGCGGACTCGTACAGCCCGACCGTGGTGCCGAGCGGACCGGTGAGCAGGTGCAACTCGTCCTGGATCACCAGTGAGGGCCGCAACTGCCCACCGTTGCCGAACAGCCGTCCGGCCCTGGGCTCCCAGGCCAGACGTGCGAACTTGTCCACGGTCCCGAGGAGGAACGAGGGCGGACGGTCGTACAGGTGTGTGTCGACCACCCGCACGGGCAGCTCTCCGTGGAAGCGGCAGTCGTCGCGTGGGCAGTAGAACGAGAACGAGCTCGGCGAAGTCCGCACACCGTAGTCGCTGAGGTCCGACGACTTGTTCGCGGGCATGATTCGGGTGCCGCACCAGGGGCAGCGATCCAGGATGAAGGCGTCGGTCGGCTGGGCCGCTTCCCGCTGCTGTCCGGCGAGTTCATGGGCTCGGTCGTAGGTGTTGGGTGTGGTGGCCTCACCCACCCACAGGCCGATGGAGAACGGTTCGGTTCCGAGATCCGGTCCTGGGTGCGGCTGCTCCTGAGAAGCCTGCCTCAGATACTCGAGAGCGCACACAGTGGTGGCCGCCCGCTGGAACTGCTGTGTCGTGAGCAGGCTGAGCGTGTAGCGGCTGAGCACCGCGGTCCCGCCGCCGCGGGCGCCGTGCCGCAACCTCCGCATGACCATCTCGAAGCAGGAGAGCAGGAGGTAGGCCTCGGTCTTGCCGCCGCCAGTGGGGAACCAGATGACGTCGGCGACCTCTCGGTCGGGGTGGGCTGGGTCGACCAGGCCGCTGGCGCAGAGCAGGAAGAAACCGAGCTGGAAGGGACGCCATGAGTAGGTGTCCTCGGGGCCGGTGTCCTGGGGCAGGGGATCATGGCGGGTCCGCGGAGTGCCGGCCAGGTCCTTGGAGCTACGGCGGATTTGTAGGGCCATCGCCTGGTTGGCGGTCCGGAAGGCCGTCAGAGCGACGGGGTCTGCGCACATCAGGCGCGCCCCGGCCTCCATCCGGTCGATGGCCGTGCTGATGCGTTCCAGGATGCGCCCGGCAGCTTCCCTTCCCCACGGGGGCACCTGTGCGGCGGCCTCCTGCACGCGTTGCTCGTACCAGTCCCGGTAGCCGCGGATGAAGTCGGACAGCTCGCGGGCGAGCTCCGGAGCGGGAACGGACGTGTCACCCAGGAAGGACAGCTTCAGCGCGTGTGTGTCGGTGGGGCCGGAGTGCCGGACCCTCAGGACCTCCTCGGTCGGCATGACCTCGGTGCTGATCTGGTCGGGAGGAGCGTCCTCCGCGGTGGAGCCCGACCACTGCTCCTCGACCGCGCAACCGTGGCCGATGCTGAAGGTCCGCACGTGGCGGTACTGCAGGCGCAGTTCTTCTTCCTCCGGGTCGCGGCTGGTGAGAAGGACGTTCGGATACTCCAGAAACGTGCCGCCGAGCGGTTCCACGCTGAACGATGTCTGGAAGAGCATCCGGTCCCAGTCGGTACGGATCGGGCGGCCGGTTCTCTCAGCGGAGTCCACAGGTTCCGCGACGGCCGCGTTGACCAGGGCGATCGTGACCAGTGACGCGCCCGCGTAGTTTCGGCGGCGCACGCGAAGGAGGGCGTGGCCCTCGAGGACGGGGATGTCTGCGCTCTCGAAGGCACTGACGGTTTCGGCCTGCAAAGGGGCGCGGGCCCAGCTGCGCAGCCCCGCAGCCCGTCCGGTGACGTACCTGGAACCGCGGCAGACGATGCTCAGGCTGGGCGCGTCAGTGAACAGGGACAAACCCAGCGAGGAGGGCAGCCAGGCGTTGGCATCGGAGGTCGGGTCGTCCGCGAAGGTGTTCTCCTCGCAGGCGGGTTCGGTACCGTCACTGTCGGCCTCTTCGCCCGCGGCCAGAAGGCGTGAGTGCAGGTCGGCTTCCTGCGGGTACAGCGTGCCCATCAGGTAGCGGCGGTCCGGCGGCACAGTGAGCACTTCCTGCGCACCCTCCGCGGGGCCGACGAGTTGTCGCCGCAGAGCGGTCACGAGTAGCTGGCGGGCCGCGACCTCGTCCTGCGGGGTAGAGCGATCGGACATCCATGGCCTGTTCTGGTTGGGGACCACTGGGGCGGTGGTCTGGCGGTGATCTGTTCCTGCCGGATACGCGAAGGCATTTTGTCAGTGGAAGCTGACATTATCTGCACCATGGCGAACCTATCCCCTTCACCAGAGTCGGATTCCGGTCGGCAGGGTCTGGCGAAAGTTGTCCTCAGGAGAATGCGCTCCGGGGCCGTCGACGGACGGATTGATTGCGACGAATTCGAACGCCTATGCGAAGAGCTGGGTATCGGGGAAGTGGCCCGAGGTCGGATCGAGGCCGCGCTTCCGGGGCTGGGGCTGGCCCTGGCTGGTCAGACGAAGCCGTCCAGGGTCGAAAGTCCCGAATCTGTGGTTGGTGAGCGAGTATCGGCCGTGCTGCGGCAGCAGTTGGAGCTGAGTCCCCGGGTGTCCGCGATCGTGCGTATGGCTCGGCGCTACGCCAACGCGGGAACGATCTCCCCCGTGGCGTTTGATGGTGTTGTCCGCATCTCCGGGCTCGAAGGGAAGGAAATCGAGGAGTTCTCAAAAGGTCTGCGAGAGCTCGGTATATCGATCGGGTGTTCGAGTTTTTCTGAGGCTGGGGAGCTAGAATCAGAATTGACCTCGGGAGAGGTGCCTGCGCACGAGGGGATGGCGGTCTCGGGTGCTTCCGAGACGCAGGTCGAATTCCCTCGGGCGAGTGCGAATCCGAAGAATTCGAGTCTGGGTAAGGCGGTCGAGACGGCTCGGAGGGTCCTGGAACGGGACCGCTGGAACAAGTGCCCGGAGAAGGACCTCCTTGACGCGCAGGCGGAGGTGGGTCTGGCGGCTCTGATGAGGGGGGACCAACCGCTGGGTTCCACCCTGACTGAGGCTGACCTCGCGGCCTTGGAGCCCTCGGACGAACGCCGTCGGGCCTTCGACGCGATGGTGTTGCACAACCAGAGGCTCGTCTACGGTCTCGCGCTCAAGTTCGAGGGCAGGGGGATCGAAAGGGAGGACCTGTTCCAGCACGGTATGAGAGGCCTGATGCACGCTGCCGTCAAGTTCGACGGCGCTCGCGGTCTCAAGTTCTCCACCTACGCCATCTGGTGGATCCGTCAGGCCATCACCCGAGCGATCGCCGATGAAGGAGCGCTGATCCGACTTCCGGTGCACTTTCACGAGAAGGTGATCAAGGTCGGGGCCGCCGAACGCGAACTCAGCATCCGAGGCAGGCGTGCCGGTGCGGCTGAGGTCGCGGTGCACAGCGGCCTGACGGTGGACGAGGTGGAACAGGTCCGCCGCCTCACCTACCGAACCGACTCCCTGGACCGCGAGGTACGGGGGGACACCACGCTGCTCACCCTGGTGGGAGAGGATGTGAGCCGCGCTCTGCCCTCGCCGGAGGCCCAGGTGTTGGAGGACGAGCACCGTAGGGAAGTCAGAGGGATGCTCTCCTGTCTGGCCACTGACCGGGAACGTGAGGTCATCGAACGGCGCATGGGGTGGACCACGGGGGACAGGCAGACCCTCGACACCATCGGGGAGCACTTCGGGGTGACACGGGAACGCATTCGGCAGATCGAGAAGAAGGCCCTGGACACCCTGCGTGAGATACACGTACGCGAAACGGTGTCCACCGCAGACCCCGTGTCCGTCCCCGGCAAGGGAAAGAAGAAGCGCAGGAGGAAGAGGCGGCCGCGCAGGACCGAGACGACCGGCTGAGCAGGCTTGCCCCGTGATGGCGAGCTTGGCGTGGTCGGAGGCTCGGTGCCGGGGTGTGAACGGGAAGACTGCCTTGAGGACAACCCCTGCTGTTGCACGGGAGTCCTATGCTGGACGGGCGCTCACGCAGTGCAGGGAAGTCGCGTGGGGAACTGGACAGGGAGCGGATCGGATGTCGAACCGGTGGTGGGGCAAACCCTCGGAGTTTCCATGGGAGCAGGCCGCCCTGGAACACATCCGGGAGAAGTTCCCGACGACCGGCAACTACCGGGCCTGGGCGGGCTTCACCTTCACCGCCCGCAACCAGCGCATCCGTGAGTGCGACCTGTTCGCCGTCACCCCCACCGGCGCCTACCTCATCGAGATCAAGAGCCACCCCGGACGCGCTACCAACCGCGGATCCGACTGGACCTTCACCGACCGCGACGGGATTCGCCGAACCTTCAGCAACCCCCTGCACCTGACCGACCTCAAGGCCAAGGAACTCAAGAACCGCCTCCAGTGGGCGGTGCAGGAACTCGGCCTCGACGTCAGGGTTCCGTTCATCGAAGCCGGAGTCTTCCTCTCCGACCCCGGTCTGCGATGCAAATTCGACGAGGTCCAGAAGGCCAACGTCTACGGCCGCAACGGCCTGAAGGAGCAGACCGGCCTGCCAGGGGTGTCCGACGAGCTGATCGACGCCCCGCACCGCCGCGTCGACCCCGGCTTCCTGCGGCACGTCACCCGGCTCATGGCGAAGATCGGCATCATGCCGATGGACCGGGCCCTGCACCTGGGCGAGTACGTGCTGGAGAAGCGGTCCTTCGACAGCGGCCCCACCTGGACCGACTTCAAGGCCGAGCACCGACGGCTGGGCGGGCAGAGCCGGGTCCGCCTCTACCACTACGGGGAGAAGGCCACCGAGGACGAGCGCCGCTCGGTGGAGCGCGCGGCCAAACGCGAGTACATGTCCCTGGAGGGCATCTCCCACGAGGGCATCGTCAAGGCCGAGTACTTCGGACTCATCGAGGAGGGCGGTGCCGACCTCGGGCCCGCCATCGCCTTCCGGCACCACAAGTCCTGGCAGCGCCTCGACCACTTCATGGCCGAGCACGGCGAGGACCTCGACGTCGACACCCGGATGGTGATGGTCCGCCAGCTCGGCGAGGCGGTCAACCACGCCCACCGCAACCGCCTCTACCACCGCGCACTGGCCGCCCGCAGCGTGTGGGTGGAGATGGACGGCAACTACCCCCGCCTGTACATCGCCGACTGGCAGGTGGCCTCCCGGGAGAGCCTGCGCCTGCGCGGAGGCACGACCACCACCACCAGCGGCGCCACCCAGCACCTGGAGGCCGCCCTGGGCGGCCGAGCGCTGGCCGCGCACGTGGAGAAGGCGGCCGCCCCCTACCTGGCACCGGAGTTCCCCGACTTCACCGGCCGTGCCGCCGCCCAGGACCTCTTCGGTCTGGGGGCGCTCACCTATCTCGTCTTCACCGGGAAGCCGCCGGCGACCGACCGCGCCGAACTGGGCCGCAAGATCCAGCAGCACGACTGCCTGACCCCGGCCGAGGCCAGCGACGACATCATCCCCCAGCTCGACACCCTGGTGCGCGAGTGCACCCAGCGCTCTCCCAGCGACCGGATGGCGACCGTGCAGGCCTTCCTGCGCATGCTCGACGAGGTCGAGGAGCGCCTCACCCTCCCCGAGGTCACCACCGACCCGCTGGTGGCCAGGCGCGGGGACGAGGTCACCCAGGGATGGAAGGTCCAGGAGGTCCTGGGCAAGGGCGGCACCGCGCGGGCGCTGCTCATGCACAACCCCGCCGCCGACCGCGAGGTGGTCTTCAAGGTCGCGCTCGGCTCCGACTCCGCGGTCCGCGCCGTGCGCAGCGAGGCCGGCGTCCTGCGCCAGATCGGCTCCCATCCCCGGATCGTGGAGATGGCCTCGGTCGAGAAGGGCGCCGAACCGGGTCTTCAGCAGATCGGCGACCGCGCCGTGCTGGTCCTGGAGCGCGCGGGCGAGACCACCCTGGCCGACTACCTGTCCCGCCAGGGCGTCCTGACCAGCGGCGAGCTGCGGACCTTCGGGCTGCACCTGTTCGAGGCGGTCGAGCACCTGGAGGAGCGGGAGGTCCTCCACCGCGACATCAAGCCCGCCAACCTGGGGGTGCGCGAGACCCGCAAGCGCGCCAGGGCCCTCGTGCTGTTCGACTTCTCCTTGTCCACGAACCCGTTGGACAACACCTCCGCGGGCACCCGCGGCTACCTCGACCCCTTCCTCTCCGAGGACCGGCCCTACGACGACTTCGCCGAACGCTACGCCCTGGCCGCCACCCTGCACGAGATGGCCACCGGTGAGCTTCCGGTCTGGGACGAGGACGGCGTGGATCCGGAGTTCCTCGCCCAGGACGTACAGACGCCCCGCCTGACGGAGGAGGCTTTCCCCAAGGAAAGCCGCCCCGCGCTGGTGTCGTTCTTCCACCGGGCTCTGCACCGCCGGACCGGGGAGCGCTTCGCCTCCCTGGAGGAGATGCGTACGGCCTGGGAGGCGGCTTTCCTCTCCGGTGCCGCGACCGAGCCGCCCGAGGACGACGAGGACACCCGGCGCCGCAACCGGGAGAGCGCCACGGTGGAGACGCCCATCCACCTGTCAGGGCTCAGCCCGCTCGCCGTGGACATCGCCCAGCGGGTCCTGCGCTGCGAGACCGTGGGTGAGCTGCTGCGCAGGCCCGTCCGCGACATCACCCACATGCGCGGCACCACCCGGGTGATCCGCAACGAGCTGCGCCAGGCCACGGCGTTCTGGCGCAAGCGCCTGGACGTGGCCGAGTACGCCGTCCCGTCCAAGGCCAAACTGCCCAGTGGCGCTGACGAGGAGACCAAGCGCAACGCCCTGGTCGACCAGGTGATCCGCCAGCTCCTGCCCAAGACCACCGACGCCAACCGGTGGTGGGTCAGGGTCGTGCGCGAACTCATGGGGCTTCCCGAGGACCGGCGGGGCCACCTCGACTGGTGGCCCACCTACCGGGAGGTCGCCCGACGGCTGGAGATCACCCCGGGCAGGGTGGAGGAGAGCCTGGCCGAGGCGGCCTCCCACTGGGGCAAGAACGCCTCCCTGCTCGGCTCGGTCCGCGACGACGTGGTCGACGTCCTCAAGCGCAACCACCGCGTGCGCGAGGTGCGCCAGATCGCCTCGGAGCTGCTCTCCGTGCGCGGCTCCACCCTGGACACCGAGGAGCGGCTGGTCTACGCACTGGCCGCGGTGCGCGCCGTGGTGGAGTACGAGGAGCGGTTGACCGAGCAGCGCTTCGTCGTGCGCCGCTACGACCGCCGGGTGATCGCGGCCCAGGTCGTCGACAACGACCCGCTCGCCCCGGTCGAGGGCGACCTGTTCGACTACGCCGAACTGCTCGGGCGGCGCGCGGACGAACTCGTCGCCATCAGTGACACCGACGCACTGCCGGGCCCTGTGGTGGTCCGGGACGCGCTGCGCGCCGTCGAGGCCCCCGAGGGCATGGAGCGTTTCTCCGACCTCGCCCTGGTCCAGATCGCCGCCGCCGCCTCCGAGCGGGCCGAGGCGACGCCGCGCCTGGAGCTGTACCCGGTCGACCTCGACCTGGAGCGGGCCCTGCGCATCACCCAGGCCATCGGCTACCTGGGAAGGCCGGGGATCACCCCCGAGCAGATCCGCGACCGGGTCCGGTCCCGGTTCCCGGCCCTGCCCGAACCCGGCCGCGACCAGCTCTACCAACTGTTGAAGAAGCGCCACCCCAAGCTCCAGCAGGAGCCGGTCCGAGACACCGTCTGCTGGTATCTGGAGCCGGAGTTCACCACCTACCAGCCCTCCACCCACACCGGTCACCAGCAGGGGCCCAGCCGGGCCGACGAGGCCTCGGCGCAGGTGTGGGCGCGGTTGGAGCGTGCGGTGCGCCAGGGCGGCTTCCGGGCGGTCAAGACCTGGCTGCCCGACACTGAGCGTTCCGCCGTGATGCTCGCACGCATGCCGGGCGCCGTTCCCTTCGACGTCTCCGCCGAGTTCGTCCAGGTGGTCGACGAGGTGATGGAGGGGATGGGCGGCGCTCTGAACTGGGACATCCTCGCCGAGGCCGACAACAGCAGGCCGGAGCCGTTCAACCGGATGCTGGACGAGGTGTTCCGCAGGCTGGGGGAGAGGGTGCGGGGGGCGAGCGCTCAGGCACCGACGGGCGTCGGCGCGGTGCTGCTGTACCGGGCGACCCCGCTGGCCCGCTACGAGGCGGGCCGCTCCCTGCTGGGCACCCTGGTCCAGGAGGCCCGCGAAGCCGACCGGGCCCCGCACGGCCTGTGGCTGCTGTGCCCCATGCGCGGCCCCCACCACGTCGCCACCCTGGACGGACAGCCGGTCGGCATCATCGCCGACAGCGAGCAGGTGCTGCTTCCGCGAGGCTTCAGCGCCCCCGAGGCCGTCCCTGTGGGGTGAGACGTCCCCTGACATCGGAGCGCGGGGAACAGGGCTCGGCACCCGCGCTCCGTTCAGCGGTGCGGCGACCCCGCGCCCTCGCGCGGTGGGTGCACGACACACCTGTCGCCCAACTCAGTCCTCAACGGGCCCATATGTCATACGGCTCCCCGGACCAGGCGACGGGTTCGAGGCGAGAGGAACGAGGGCGCCGTGAGCACGATCGAGTACGAGGTCGAGGTCCTGGGTATCGTCCCCGCCCGGGTGTGCCCTGGGAGGGTGCAGCACACACCATGACGAAGCGCTGACCTGTCGTTGGCCGGGGACCGCTGGGACTTACGTAGCAGGGTGAGGAGGGCCTCAGGCCCCGCAGCGGCGTCCCAGGACGTTCGTCACGGACACGCCCCGCGTCCGGGTGAGCCACTCCGCGGACCGACCGTGTAGCCGTGGAGCCCGAGGGACTCGGCCTTCGCGTCGGTCTGTCGGCCTCCTCCGTTAGCGTGGCCGGGCACGCGACGCTCCGAAAGGAACCACACCCCCATGCCCCGAGTGTTTCCCCGGGTCGAGAGCCCTCTGGGTGCCGGCGGCCCAGCCCTCGAACTGCCCGACCTCCCCGACCGGATCACCGTACGAGAGCTGATCCGGGCCCAGGTGCGGGAGGAGGTCACCCGGTACAACCTCAACGGGGCCCTGCCCTTCCAGGGTCTGGTGACGCCTACCGAGGCCGAGCGCAGACTCAACAGCGGGTCGCGCCGCAGGGAGCGGTCGACCGTGGACTGGGAGGAGCAGGCGGAGCTGGCTGAACGGGCCTTCGACAAACAGGGGTTCGTGCTCATTGTCGGAGACCGTCAGGTGGAGTCCCTGGACGAGGACGTCGACCTGACCGGTGAGCCCGAGCTCGTATTCGTCAAGCTCGTCCCCCTGGTGGGTGGGTGACCGTGACCGAGACCACCACGGCACCGCCCTACGCCGCTCTCACCCCGTCCTCCGACGCAGTGGAGTGGGCGAAGCGGACCACCGAGGAATTCGCCCGGGGCATCGCCGCCCTGGACCAGAGGCTCCTTCCGCACCGGCTGACGCGGACCGAGCCGTTCGAGGAGTTCCTGGGCCACCTGTACGCCCCCGGCCTACCGGAACTGATCGGGGAGTGCGACCGGCTCGCGCTCGACCACGCCCCCGACCAGGAGTGGCGGAACCTGGAGCGGATCTCCCTGCTGGCCGAGGGCACCCTGCTGCGCGAAGTGGTCGACCGCCACGACGGCGAACTGCGGACACGTCTGGCGCTGTGGTTCATGCTGAACGCGGTCCACCCCCGCCCCAACGCGGTCGACCCCCAGGGGCATCCCAGCCGGTACTTCTCGCGTCTTCACGGTCACGGTGTCCAAACCCTGACCGGGGAGGCCCTGCGCTGGGACGCTCCGACGCTCTCCCTGCTTCTGTACGCGGAGGCACACGGACTCGTCAACGAGGACATCCACATGGACGTCTGCGAGCAGGTGTCGGACGACGCCTTGGGTCCGTGTGTGCGGCAGTTGCAGGATTACCGGGCCCGTTGCCAGGAGCGGGGGATGCACCTGTTCGACTTCGAGCACGCCTGGCCCGATACCCCGGGCCGCACCCTGCTGCTTCTGCTCAGGCTGGGTGCCCGCCTGGAGACCGGTTACGTCCTGCCCGAGGGGGATCCGTTCGGTGACGCGCTACGCGCACTAGAGCCCGGGCTGGCCGACCGCCCGGGCCTGGCGGAGCTGTTCGTCTTCCTGCTCGTCCCGCCAGGTGCCCGGCCCAAGCGTGGCTGGAGCGAGGGTCTCCGGACGAGACTCGCCGCCCTCTCCGACGCGCAGGACACGGTGCGGCGCCTGATCGGGGTGGTGCTGCGCACGCCTCGGGCCGAGGAGAGGCACCACTACGCCGGAGGCTCGGCCTACTTCCCGCTCCACGTCCACAACATCGTCAACGGTCTGGTGTGGGCGGTGGAGGAGCTGGCCGCCGAGCCCGACACCTGGTCGTCGCCCCTTCTCGAACGGCTGGCGGTCTTCACCGGGACCGGGCCGGGCGGCTCCAAGGTCCTGAGGTCCGAACGCACGGCCTCGGCGTGCGTGCGCATTCTGGTGGCGCGCGGTACCGACGAGGAGGTCGCCGCCCTCGCCCGCATCCGAGCCAGGGTCAGGAAGAAGACTCTGCTGAGGATGATCGACAGTGCTCTGGGCAGGATCGCCGACCGGTTGGGCATCACGGGCGAGGAGCTGCTGGAGCGCTCCGTCCCCGACTTCGGTCTGGACCGGGACGGGAACCGAACCACCGGGTTGGGCGAGCAGCCGGTCACGCTGAAACTGGCGGCGGACGGCAGCGCCGCGCTCGGGTTCGTCTCCGCGAAGGGCCGCCCCACCGCGAGTCCGCCCGCCGCACTGCGCACCTCGCACCCCGACGAGGTCAAGGCGCTGCGGGCCGAACTCAAGGAGCTGCGCCAGGCGGTGGCGGCCGAGCGGGCGCGACTGGAGACGATCCTGGCCGAGGGGCGGGTGCTGGACGCCGCCTCCTGGGCCCGGTACTACCTCGACCTTCCGGTCACCGGGGCGCTGGCCCGGCGGCTGCTGTGGGAGGTGAGCGACGACGGCCGGACCTGGGTGTGCGGGCTGCCGGAGGCCGACGCGGACCGCTGGCGCCTGGTCGACCCGGCCGGGACGGAGACCGCGCACACGTCGACCCTGGACGGCGGCGCGCGGGTGCGGCTGTGGCACCCCGTGCGGAGTCGGCCGGAGACGGTGCAGCGGTGGCGGGAGCACCTGACGGGCAGGGAGATCGCCCAGCCGTTCAAGCAGGTGTACCGGGAGATCTACCTCCTCACCCCGGCTGAGGAGACGACTCGGGTCTACTCCAACCGGTTCGCCGCCCACATCCTCAGGTACGGGCAGGCCAAGGCGCTGCTCAAGGGGCGGGGGTGGAGCGTCCACCAACTCGGCGGTTGGGATGGTGGTGAACACGGCACTGCCGAGCGCCTCCTCACCGACCGGGGGAGCGGCACGTCCTGGACCGTCCACCTCGACATCGCCCTGACCGACGACGAGTTCGACCCCGTCCGGCACTGCGGCACCGACCAGGTCCGCTTCCTCCGCGCGGGGGAGCGGCAGCCAGCTCCGTTGGCGGAGGTACCGGCGATGGTGCTGTCCGAGGCGATGCGCGACGTGGACCTGGCGGTGGGGGTGACCTCGATCGCCGCGGACCCCCAGTGGGTCGACCGGGGCGAGCGAGCCCACGTGGGCTACTGGCGGGACGCGGCCTTCGGCGAGCTCACCGAGAACGCCCTCGTGCGGCGCGAGGCGCTGGAGCGGCTGCTGCCGAGGCTGAGGGTGGCTGACCGGTTGGAGATCGACGGTCGTTTCCTGCGGGTACGCGGGGATCTGCGCTCCTACCGGATCCACCTGGGCAGCGCCAACGTCCTGATGGAACCGGACGACTCCTACCTGTGCGTGGTGCCGTCGGGGAAGGCGAAGGGGCCGGGGGTGTTCCTGCCCTTCGAGGAGGACGGAGGGCGCCTGGCGGTGATCCTGTCCAAGGCCCTGATGCTGGCCAGGGACGGCGCGATCGAGGATGAGAGCATCACCGGGCAGATCCGTCGCGGACTGGACGGGTAGCGGAACCGGTGCGGTGTTCGGGGGCCTGTCTTCCGGCACGCGACCGCGCCGTGCAGCGCGGTCTACCGCGTCGATGGAGAGATATACGCCGAACGCCCCCTGACTGGAGTGGTCCCCGATGGCTCGGACTGAGTACTACGACGACCCGGCCGCGCCGGTACCGAACAGCCTGGTGGTGGCGGCCAGCGCGGCGGTGTTCGACGACTCGGGGCGCCTGCTGCTGCAGCGGCGCACCGACAACGGGTTGTGGGCCATGCCGGGCGGGGGGATGGAGATAGACGAGAGCCTGCCCGAGGCCGCCGTACGCGAGGTGAGGGAGGAGACCGGCTTCGACGTGCAGGTCACCGGCCTTATTGGCACCTACACCGACGCTCGGCATGTCATCGCCTACAGCGACGGTGAGGTGCGCCGCCAGTTCAACATCTGCTTCCGCGCGGTACTGGTGGGAGGGGAATTGAGGGTGAGCGGGGAGTCCCACGAGGTGCGCTGGTTCACCTCGGCGGAGTTGGACGGCCTGTCCATGCACCACACCCAGCGGTTGCGCGTGGACCACGCGGTCAAGGGCGGGCTTCCCCACCTCGGGTGATCCAGGAGCCACCGAATGACGAGCCGGGTTCCGCGAGGGGAACCCGGCTCGGGACGCTGGGGAGTTCCACGGTTGCAGAGCATCACCGGGAAGACCCGTCGCGGCTTGGACGGCTGAGGACTTTTCGCGCGACGGCAGGTGGTGGCAGGGCCCGCACGCGAGCCCTGCCACCGCCTCCAGAGTGAAGGGGACTGGCCCTCAACCGGAGGAGTCGAACGCGGAGGCACCCGCGAAGTCCTCGGGGAGGGCGTCCATGACGGCCTCCCCGCAGCGGCGGCCCCTCCACTGTCCGGCGCTGCGCGTGACACCGACTTCCCGGAATCTCGCCTTGGCATCTGCTGTGTGCGGTGGGTCGGTAGTTTCGGGGCATGGACAGCAGTGAGGACGGCCAGGGACGCTGGGTGGTGCACGGTGAGCGCACCCTGTACGACAACCGGTGGGTGCGGCTGGGCAAGGCGGACATCACCACACCCTCGGGAAACAGGTTCGAGCACCACACCGTCGCGCTGCCCTCGGCTGCGGTGATCGCGATCCTGGGCCGGTCCGGCGAGTGTGTGCTGATGAGCTACCGCCACCGGTTCGTGCCCGACGTGTGGGGTTGGGAACTGCCTGGCGGGCTCCTGGACCCTGAGGAGTCCCCGGAGCGGACAGCGGTCCGCGAAGCGCTGGAGGAGACCGGTCACCGAGTGGGCTCGGTCGAACACGTGGCCACCTTCGAACCGATGATCGGCACCGTCCGCAGCCCGCACCACGTGTTCGTCGGTCGGGACGCCGAGCTCGTCGCGGAACCCACGGAGTTCGACGAGGGCACCTACGAGTGGGTGCCCCTGGCCAAGGTCCGCAGCCTGATCGCCGAGGGGCGCGTACAGAGCTCGGGAACCCTGGTCGCCCTGCTCCACCTGCTCGCCTCCTGACAGGGTGCTCCGCCTGAGCAAGCGGGCCGATCGGGAACGCTGGCGGATCGGCTGGCCGCAGCGCGTTCGAGCCCCAGCGCAAAGACCACTTCCCGAACTCGCAGGAGGTCCCCGATTGCCCTCTGAACAGCCGGTTCCCAACCGGGAGCGGCATGGCCCCCTCCGCTGACTGCCCACGGCCCGGACTCTGGATGAGCAGCCGCTGCTTGAGACCGCCCCGTCTGCTGACACCGGATCGGGAGCAATGTCGAGCAATGCCGTTGGCAGGAGCCGGTACCCGGGGCTTTGATGGATGACGAAGCCAGGGTGAACCCCGGGCCCGGACCTGGCCTTCGTGCACACGACCCCCTACGGCAGAGGAGGCCGCGATGAACGACGACGGCAACAACTGAACCGGTGACCTGACGTGACGAGGGGCGGGGAAGGACAGCGATGCCTTCCCTGCCCCTTCGCGTGGGCGTTACCGGCGATGCCGGTCAGGGAGTGGCCTCCCGGATGCGCTTGGCGAGGGCCGCGAGCCGGGCGTCGTCGGCTCGGTGGTGGTCGTGGGAGGACAGGTAGCCCTGGTAGCGGTCGAAGTAACCGTCGATGGGAGAGGCCACCTCGCGCCAGTTCTCGCCCGCGTTGCCCGTGGTTCCGTGCATCGGGAAGAGCTTGGCGTGCGCGTGGTCGACGCCGTAGCCCTCGTACATGATCCCGGTGCGCGCCACGTCGGGGAAGGCCGCGTCCAGCAGGCGGGCGACCCCGCGAGCGGCCAGGTGCAGGGCGGTGTACTCCGCTGGGTCCAGGTCCACGACGTAGCTGGTGCGGTGGGCCTTGGGGATGACGACGGAGAAGCCCTCGGTGTTGGGGAAGATCGACAGGAACGCCAGGTGCGTTTCGTCCTCCCAGATGCGGTGTGCGGGTGCTTCACCCGCCACGATTCGGCAGAAGACGCACTCCGGGGCGTGCGGTGGGGTGCTCAATGTGCTCCTTGGAGTCGGGGTGCGGAAGGTCGGACGTCGGCACAGGTGGGGCAGGCGGGATCGCGTTCCGCGCTCTGCCGGTCGAGGGTCAGGTCGTGTGTCCACACACCCATGCGCCGGTTCCGTGCGGCGGGGACACCGAACCCGCCCAGGTGACGCAGGGCGTCCAGCGCTGCCAGGGAGGAGGCGAGCATGTTGACGGGGCTGTTGGACGGGGCCTGGTAGCGGCTGTTGACACCGCTGATCAGCTCTGCGAGTTCGGGATCGTCCACGGGCGGGTGCGCGGTGAGTGGTCGGCAGTCCCAGCAGCCGGTCTCTCCGGGGATCACGAGCGGCCCCCACACCGCGATGTCGTTGACGTAGCAGGCGTTCAGCCAGGCCTGCCCCGAGGCCACGCAGTGCGCGTTGACCAGGCTGGTGATACCCGGCGAGTCGGCCGAGACCAGGACCAGGTCGGCCTCCGGCAGGGCACGCAGGCCTTCCGCGTCAGGGACGTTCGCGACCATCGGACGGACGCGGCAGCCGGAGTCGCGCCGCTGGAGTTCGCGGGCCAGCACTTCGGCCTTGGGCAGACCGACGTCGGCCTCGGTGAACAGGAACTGTCGGGTGAGGTTGCTCAGCTCCACGTGGTCGCCGTCCACCAGGGCCAGTTCCCCCACCCCGGCGGTGGCCAGGGTCGCGGCCACCAGGTTGCCGATTCCGCCGCAGCCGAGCAGCAGCACCCGGGACTCGGCGAGCCGCCGCTGGACCCGTCCGGCTTCGGTGCCGGACAGTTCGTAGAACAGGGCGTGCCTGCTGTACCGGTCCGCCGGGTCGTAGGCGTGCGCGCGGACCAGGCAGTTGCCGCTCTCCAGGGTGAGGAGCAGCGCCTGCGCGACAGGCTCCCGTACCCGGCATGCATCACGGAGGAAGCCCAGTGCCTCGTCCCGGGTGCGGGGTTGGCGAAAGTACGCGGCGAGCCGGACCAGGGGACGCCACAGCGCCCGGTCGTTGACGGCCTGCTGGAGGGAGCCGAAACCCAGGTAGAGCGTCTCGCCCTGGACGCCGATACGGACGTAGGGGGCGAGGACACGTGGGGCGTCGATGGCCCCGTTCGGGAGGTTCATGGGTGCGACCGCCTTTCCCGTCGCTGCGACGAGTTCGTCGGGGTGTTCAGCGCGAGCGTAGGCAGGGTCCTGACGGCACGTGAGGAGATTGCTCGAAATTGCGGCTGGAGAGGGGCCGAAGCCTGCCGCTGGAACGGTTCGGTTCGCCATACTTGGGTCCGCGTACCCCCTTACCGAAGGAGAAGAGCTTGAAGCTCCGTATGCTCGGTACCACCTCCCATGGTGGGAACTGTCCGACGCTGTACGAAACCGACTCGGGTGACATCGTCGTGCAGGGTGATCGCCTGACCGACCCCGAGGCCCTGTCCCAGTTGGCTGACGTCCTTCCGCACGAGGACTTCGTCGTGGTGCCCCGTGAGCTCCTGACCCGTTTCGCCCCCAAGGACCCCCGGACGAAGGAGTAGCGTGACCGAACTCGTCACCGGTGAAGGGTTCAACGACCTCTTCCGCGAGTACCGCCACACCGCTTGGCGCTTGGAGACCAGGACTTTCTACGGGGTTCTGGAGGAGAACGAACCGTTCCAGAGGTGGCTGGTCGGCGATGACTCAGACATCAGTTGGTTCCAGCCGTGGCTGAGGATGATGAGCAAGGAGCTCGCTACTGGCAAGCGCATGGAGCGAGTGCGGCTGATCGACGATCCGCCCTCGGACTACCTGCGATGGGAGCTGTGGGGCACCCCCTACAACCTGGGCGTGGGCGAGGACATCCGGTACCTGCCGCGTGATCACCCCATCGTCGCGGAACTGCCCGACTTCGACTTCTGGGTCTTCGACAGCCGTCGAGTCGCTCGTCTTGAGTTCGATGAGAAGGGTGAGGTGCTCGGCGCCTCTCTGACCGAAGAGCCGAAAGAGGTGCTCGCTGCCTTGCAGGCCCGGGACGCGGCCTGGCACCACGCGCTGACCTTCACGGAGTACATGGCGTCCCGAGCCGTATGACCGATTACCAGACCGCCCGTGTCTCCCTCGGAGTTTGTCTGCGTGAACTCCGGGGTGAGGCCGGGCTGTCCGGGCGTGAGCTGGCGGTACGCGCGGGGTGGCATCCCTCGAAGGTGTCCCGGTTGGAGCGCGGCAACCAGACCGCGTCGGTGGAGGACCTGCGTACCTGGGCCGACCTGTGTGGACGATCGGAAGCGGCCGAAGGGCTGATCGCGCAGCGGCGTTCCCTGGAGACGCACTACACCAGTTGGCGGCGTCGGCTTTCGGGCGGAAACCAGGCACGCCAGCAGAACGCCGTGGACCTGGAACATCGCAGCAGGAGCTTCCGGATCTTCGAGTCCGTCTGTATTCCCGGGCTGCTCCAGACCCCGGCCTACGCCCGATCCATGATCCAACGAGCGGCCAGCCTCTACGGGAGCCCAGGGGACGTGGCGGAGGGCGTCAGTAAACGGATGGAGCGGCGCCGCATCCTGGACGACCGGACCCGGGAGTTCCGAACGCTGATCTGGGAGCCCGCGTTGAGCATGCGACAGTGTTCGCTGAGTGTGCTCGTTGAGCAGTTGGATGACCTGACCGGTTCCATCAGGAGAGGCCGGGGAGGGATCGGCATCGTCCCCTTGGCAGCGGCACTCACCGTGTCGCCGATGCACGGTTTCTGGATCTACGACGACAGTCAGGTGCTGGTGGAGACGATCGGTGCGGAGCTTTGCCTGACCGACGCCGACGCGGTCGCGCACTACCAGAAGGTGTTCGGAGAGCTCGCCCGATCGGCGGTGTGGGGTGTGGAGGCCGTACGACTGGTGGAGTGCGTCCGGCGGGGGCTTGCTGCTGAGACGGCTTCGGGGAGTGACAGCGCCGGGGGAGGGCCCCGAGCATGACGCGACGCTGGTGCCCTGCCCGAGGAGGGGTAGGGCACCAGCGTCGGTGAAGGTCTTGCGTGGTGGCGGGGTCAGCTGCGGGCGGAGTGGAGGAAAGCGGTCCACTCGTCGGCGGGGAATGGGAAGTGTCCCTTGGCGGGGTTCTTCGAGTCCCGGACGGCGGCACCGCAGGGAAGGTCGGCGACCTCGATGCAGTTTTGGCTCTGGCCGCTGTAGCTGCTCTTCCGGAAGCCCGCAGGGACGTGGGCGACCTCCACACAGTTCTGGCCATGGCCGCTGTAGCTGCTCTTCCGGAACACCAGCTCGTTGATCATCATTCACTCTCTAAGGGCTTCAGAACGTCTGCGATGAACTTGGCGGACTGGGTGGTGCTGAGTGCAGAGCCCTGAGCATCGCTGAAGGTAACACTATGCTGCTCAACTTCCTCTACGTCTTCCAGGAACAGACCTCCGGTGGCGGTCTCGATGAACACGATGGGGAGATCTGAGGGTTCTGGGAACTCCAGGATGCTGAAAGACGCGACGAGCGCGGCATGTGAGCCAGCAGAGAACGGGAGCACCTGTACATCGACGTTGGGCAGCTTGGCCATGTAGAGCAG
Source organism: Nocardiopsis valliformis DSM 45023 (assembly GCF_000340985.1). Taxonomy (NCBI): domain Bacteria; kingdom Bacillati; phylum Actinomycetota; class Actinomycetes; order Streptosporangiales; family Nocardiopsidaceae; genus Nocardiopsis; species Nocardiopsis valliformis. The sequence continues at coordinate 1,757 of NZ_ANAZ01000026.1, read as the reverse complement.
ATGATTCATTTGCTCGGCCATGGTTTCGCTGCTGCCCATCGGCCGTCGTAGTGCGGCTTCGTCCATGACTACACGCAGCCGAACTGGTGAGAACCGGGTGAGGATCTGGCGGCGCTCAACACGGGCGTCAACACGTCGGGAGATGGCCTCCGGCTCTGTAAAGCGTCCGCCCTGGAGAAGGGCTGACGTGTACTCAGGAGTCTGTAGCAACCCGGGGATAACGGAGGACTCGAAGGTTCGGATGGTTGAAGCTTCGGCCTCGAAGTCAGGGAGTGATTGAGGTCCGAACACTTCCCGGTACTTGGACCACCAGCCCCTGACCTTGGCATCCTTCGCCAATGCGTGTAGGGCTTCACGCTTGGCAGGGTCAGTGACCTGGTACAGGTCCATCATCTTGTCGAGGTCGGTGGCCTTGACCGTCTGAGTCTCGGCGTTCTCGATCTTGCTCAGCTTGCCAGCAGCCCACTTGAGCTTCTTTACCACCTGAGTGGTAGTCAGATTCGCTTCACTGCGGGCACGTTTGAGCTCGGCGGACAAGCGCCGACGGCGGAGGGTGGGGCTGTGAGGACGCTGCATGGGAACAGTGTAGCCGCAGAATGAGTGAATCTCCCATGGATATATTGACTTGAGTGAGATTCACTATTAACTTGAAGATGTAGCCAGTGACTGGGGTCTCACTCAGGGTCCACGCAGGTCAGGCTACGCCGTGCCCCTTCCTGGTGTCCGGGAAACGCGACAGCTCCCCCAGCGGGCACACCGAACCCCGTCTTCCTCCACGCATGCGAAGGAGCCTGATCCGTCATGCCCGCGATCGCCCCCGTGCCGGTCCTGCCCGAGGTGACCGTCCCGCTCAACGAGCTGGTCCCGCCCACTTACCGGCACTACTTCAACGGCCGCCCCGACCGGCCCTACTACACCACCCGCCGCTACGACTTCGGTTCCAGCCCGCAGTACATGCCGCTAGTGCGCGCCTACCTCAACACCTGCGCCATTCAGCAGGACGCCGACTACCGGTACCTGTTCACCCTCCTCGGCAGCGAGCTGGCCAACAACGCTCTGCGCCACTCCCGCTCCAGCCTGCCCGGGCGCACCTACTCGCTCCTGGCCGAACGCCACCGCGACGGACTGAAGCTCACCTGCCGCGACGACGGCGACCTGGCCGGAACGCGCTTGTCCATCCGCGAGTACGCCTACCTGGCCCCCGATCCCAACGGTCTGAACTCGGCTGCCGAGGCCGGGCGCGGTCTGGCCCTGGTCGACGCCCTGGCCACCGACTGGGGTGACAACGGCCGTCCCAGCCACCGCAGCGTCTGGTTCTTCCTGGCCTACGACCTGACTGCCAACCCCTGGAACACCCTGCAGTAACACCCGTCGGAAACGACAGAGGGCCCAGGAGAGCGTTGCCGCGCTCTCCCGGGCCCCAACACAACCCTGAAAATCCACACTGCGACATGTCAGAAAGTCAGGATCGATGACGCATCCTATCCCCGCACCACGCCCCTCCAGCGACCCGCTCCACAGGCCGCTCCCGCCGCGCGGGCCGCTCGTCGGTCCCGCATGCGTGTCCTGCTCGCACCCCTCCTGCCGCCGACGTCGCGCCCAGGGTCTACCTCGCCTGGGTGGACACCTGGCCGAGTACACCCGCGAACACGCGCTGGCCGCCTCCATCCAGGCCCGCCACCCGGGGCTGATCGTGTGGTTTGGGGAGTCCGTGCGCCACGAGGCGCCACGAGATCGAGTGGAGGTGGAAGACCTGC